>NZ_WOEI01000007.1 GCF_009733925.1 Streptobacillus canis
ATTACACAAGATAAAAGAAATATCATAAATACTTAAAATATTTAAACCCTTATTTTTGTTGTACAAAAAAATTAATAAAATAGAAGGAATTATCTAATTTTTTTAGATTAATCCCTTCTATTTTTTTAAGGAGACTATTGAGGAAGAAAAAAACTCTTACTTTTCAACAGCCCCTTTTATACTATATTCCATCTTCTTCTTCAGATGGTTGTTCTTTAACTTTTAATTCAAAACCTACGATTTCTTCTTTACCAATTTCTAAAGCGAAATTGTATAATTTTTCAACAGTAGAGTAGTCTCTTTCAGATAATACTTCAAGTACCATAGGTAAGTTCATACCTCCAATAACTTTAACATTTTCATGTTTTAAAGTTAATACTGAAGCAGTTTTGAAAGGAGTTCCTCCAGCTATATCAGATAATACTAAAACACCATCTGTAGCTGATAGAATTTCTTTTTCAATTTTTTCTTCTAAAACTTCAGGTGTTACATCTTGAGTAAAGTCTATTGCAACTAACTCTTCAGCAACTCCGTATATTAATTCTACTGATGAATGTATACCAGAAGAAATTTTACCGTGTCCTGTTAATACTACTTTAATCATTTATACTCCTTATATAATACCTAAGTAAGTTCCTACGATACCAATTACTAATGTAATTAATACTAAGTTTAATGGAGATACTTTCTTTCTTAATAAGTATAACATTAAGAATGTATAAGCTACTGGTAATAATTTAGGCATAACTTTGTCAAAGCTTTCTTGTAAGTTAACACTTGCTTCCCCTGCTGGTATAACAATTTTAGTTGTTAATCCGATGAATGAAGCTATCATAGCACCAACTACTGTTAATCCTAAGATAGTAATTGATTTAGTGAATTTTTGAGTGTTAGCTTTTAATGTAGCGATAGAGTTAACCCCTGTTTTGTATCCGTAGTGCATTAATCCGAATTTTAAAGCAAATTGCATTGCGTTGAATAATACGAAGAATACTATTGGTCCAACTATTGATCCTTGTAAAGCAAATGATGCTCCAAGTCCAGCTGAAATTGATAAGAATGTTAACCAGAATAATGAATCTCCTATTCCACCTAAAGGTCCCATAGTAGAAACTTTAATCGCTCTTATTGTATCTACGTCTTCTTTATTTTCTTCCATTGCAACTACTAATCCTAAGATGAAAGTAATTAATAATGGGTGAGTGTTAAAGAATTCCATATGCATTTTCATTGATTTAGATAAATCTTCTTTGTTAGTGTGAATTTCTTTTAAAGCAGGGTTTAATGAATATAACCAACCTGCTGCTTGCATTCTTTCCATGTTGAAAGCACCTTGACAGAAGAAAGAACGTACTGCCATTTTGTTTAACATGCTAGGTGTTACAACTTTTTTAACTTGTTTGTCTGTGTATTTATTAGATTCCATTTTCTTCCTCCTCATTTCTTACAACTTCTACTGCTTTAGAAGAGTTTGAATAATAATCATATAAAGCTATTGAGATTGCAACTAATGTAACTGCAACTAAGTCTAATTTTAAGTATGCAGCTAATACGAATCCTGCTATTAAGAATCCAAAGTATTCTTTTTTAAGCATGATGTTTAATAATAATGCAAACCCTATAGCAGGCATCATTCCACCAGCTGTACCGAATCCAGCTACTAATTTTTCAGGTAATGCTTCTATAATAGCTTTTACTGAATCTGCTCCGAAGTAAACGAATAAGAATGTAACTCCACCGAATAATACGAATCTGATTAATAATTGAATGTAAACTAATCTGTCAACACCAGCTGGGTTAGCTTCTTCTGCAGCTTGATCCCCAAATTTCATCATACCTGAATATAATGAGAACATTAAAGTAACTATCATTTGTCCTATTACTCCTAATGGGAACACGATTCCTATAGCTTCTTGAGCTTGTAATCCTGATAATAGAGCTAATGAAACACCGAAAATACCTCCAACAACTATGTTAGGCGGTTGAGCACCTGCTAATGGAACTAGTCCCATCCAAACAAGCTCTAAGCTTCCTCCTACCATTAATCCTGTTTTAACATCGCCTAAGATTAACCCTATGATTAACCCTGAGAATATTGGTCTGTGGAATGTTTGAAGTCCATCAAATTGTTCAATTCCAGCAAATCCAGCCCATATAGCGATTAAAATTGCTTTTAATAACATAAAGATTCCTCTCCTTTACTATAATAAATTAATTAATTCCTGACCTTTATCTGTTGGTACCCCTTTAATTGTAAGCTTGATACCGTAGCTTGATATTTTTTTAAGAACTTCTCTATCATCATCATCTACAGAAACTGTAGGAGTGATTTGAGTTTTCCCTTCAGCAAAGTGCATGTTTCCAACTATCCACTCATCTAATTTTAATCCTAATTCAGTTAGTCTTAAAACATCTTGTGGAGTTTTACATACTAATAAGATTTTTTGGCTTGGTGAAGCCTTGTGTATTACTGCAGCTGTTTTTTCAACTGAGAAATATCTAGTTTGTATCCCTTCTGGAACAACCATGTCCATTAGTGATTGTTGTACAGTATTTGTAGCAACCTCGTCATTTGCAACTAAAATTAAGTTTGCTTGTAAACTGTTAACCCATGTCATTCCAACTTGTCCATGAATAAGACGATTGTCTATTCTTGCAGCTAAAATATTTGGCATAATATTCCTCCTTAAATTTTTATTAGGTGCATAAGGTGCATACCACTGTCACCGCTTAACTTAATTATAGTTTGTTTTTTCATTTTGTCAATATCAAACATGAAAAAAATTTTCATTTTTTTGTAAACCTCTTTTATTAATCTTTGAATAAACTAAGTAAAAACAAATCTTCGAGATATTAAACTAAAATTTCAAAAAACACTGAAAATCTTTTTTACAGGATTTTAATAAGTGGTTAATCTGCTAAAATTTTTATTAAAACAAGAAATTTATCTTGACTATTGTAAATGAAAAAACACTGAAAAAATTTCAGTGCTTTTTCTATTTATAAAATATTATATGAGACTATAATATTTTTTTTAGTTCATTTGCTGCAAATTCAACTTTTGATCCAACTATTACTTGAACGTGAGTAGGACTAATTACTGATACTCCAAATGCTCCTGAAGATTTGATTAATTTTTCATCTATTTTAGAAGAATCTTTAACATCAAGTCTTAATCTTGTAGCACAGTTATCAACTGATACTAAGTTTTCTCTTCCACCTAATCCATTTAAAATAACTTCAGCCATTGCAGCAAATTTATTTGATCCAGAAGTGTGAGTAGTAGTTTCTACAACTTCATCTTCTCTTCCAGGTGTTTTTAAGTTAAATGTTTTAATTGCTCCATAGAATACTGCAAAGTAAATAGCAGCAAATACTAGACCAATTGGGATTAATAATAGAGGGTTATTAGCATTAGGGTTTCTTAAACTTAATACGAAATCCACAAGTCCAGCACTGAATCCAAATCCAGCTGTTGAACCTATAGTTGCTACAACTACCATTGAAACAGCAGTTAATGCAGCATGTAATAAGTATAATACTGGTGCAACGAACATGAATGCGAATTCTAATGGTTCAGTAACTCCAGTGAAGAATGATGCAACACCAGCTGCTAACATTAATGATCCAATTTCAGATTTTCTTTCAGGTTTAGCTGTTGCATAAATTGCAAGTCCTGCTGCAGGTAATCCAAACATCATTACAGGGAAGAATCCGGCTTGATACATACCAACTCTATAAGTTCCTTCAACTACTGCAGGTAAATCTTTTAATGCATCAGCAGGGTTACCCCAGAATCTTCCTATATCGTTGATTCCAATTAAGTTGAACCAGAAGATTGCGTTTAATGTGTGGTGTAATCCAACTGGGATTAATAATCTGTTTAAGAATCCATATATACCAGCACCAACTGCACCCATTGCAGCAAATTTAACTCCAAATGTTTGTAATCCAGAGAATATTACTGGCCAAACATAGAATAATACTCCAGAAACTAATACCATTACAGCTGATGTAATGATAGGAACTAATCTTTTACCACTGAAGAATGCTAAGAATTCAGGTAATTCAGTTTTACTGAAGTTATTATATATTATTGAAGCAATAACCCCAGATAAAATACCAATGAATTGGTTGTTGATTTTACCGAAAGCTGCTGGAACTTCTTCTACAGGAATTCCTTTAAGTTGAGCAACTGCACCTGTTGAAAGTAATGTTGTAACTACTAAGAATGCTACAAGTCCTGATAAAGCTGCTGATCCATCTCTATCATCTGACATTCCTAAAGCAACCCCAACTGCAAATAAGATAGACATACTATCTATTATAGATGCACCAGTTTTGATTAAGAATGCTGCCATAGCACTGTTTCCGCCCCATCCAGTAGGGTCAATAAAGTATCCAACTCCCATTAAAAGAGCTGCTGCAGGTAATACTGCCACTGGTAACATTAATGATTTACCAAGTTTTTGTAAGTATTTCATCATACATTTATACCTCTTTCCTTAAAATATAAAAATTTACAATAATAATATACACAAAATGCAAAAAACTATGTATATACTTTTTTTGATAAAATAGCTATCTTTTTTAAGTTGAAAAACTAAAAGTGTCAAAAACCCTTTTTTTCTTACTGTTAGAAAAAAATGACTTTTTTAACTAAAAAAAAGAAGTGGAAATAAAAAGTACCGAAAGCCTTGTAAAAAAGCTATTGGTACTCACCACTTATTTATTTAACTTTAATTTCATTCCAAATTTTGTCTTGTTTTTCTTTAGCTTCATCATCTAATGCATTAGGCAATGTAGAATTTTCTAAAACATAGTCTAGTTCTAGAATTGGAGCCTTATTAGCTTTAATATGTGCAAAAATACTTGGTGTTTTAAATTGATCAAGTACTTTAACAAAGTTTTCTGGTTGATATAAGAAGTTTAAGAACTTATATGCATTTTCCTTATTAGGAGCATCTTTTAATAAAGCCATAGTATCTATATACATCATAGCTCCTTTAGGTAAATAGTAAGTATATTCTTTAAATTCTTCCTCATCAATTTCATAAAATACATCTTGATATCCGTGTACTGCTACAAATTCTCCTGTTGTTAAGCCTTTACCGTATGTTACATTTTCAAATTTAGCAATATTTTCTTTCCACAATAAGATTAAATTTTTAGCTTCTTGTAACTCATTATCATTTTTTGAATCAGATGGATATCCTAAATATTGAAGAGCCATTCCAATAACTTCTCTTGAATCATCAAGTATAGTCATTCTTGACTTATATGCTGGATCAAGTAAGATATCTAAACTTCTTTCTTTAGCATATTTTGGATCTACTGAATCATTTTTTAAACTTATACCAGTTGCAAATATGTTATATGGTATAGTGTATTCTAGGTTTTCATCATAAGTTTTTAATAAGTCTTTTGAAATAGTAATATTTTCAAATACGTTGCCAAACTTAGATTTGTCTAGTTTTTCTAAGAAATCATTATCTCTCAATACTTTAATAAAATCTGTTGATGGAGAAATGATATCATATTCCTTAACTCCTGATAATAATTTAGAAAGCATAACATCGTTAGTGTCATAGAAACTTATGTTAACTTTTATACCAGTTTCTTTTTCAAAATCTTCAAAAATTTCATCTGGTACGAAAGATTCCCATGTATAGATGTTTAAAACTTCCTTTTTTTCACTGTTTATACCACAGCTGATTAAAACAAAAAACATTAATAAATAAATTAATCTTTTCATTGTCACCTTCCTTCTTTCTATTTGATATTAATATATAGTATCAAAAAAAATAATAAATTTCAATTGATTTTATTTGTGATAATAGATATAATACAATAGACAAATGAAAGAAGGAGGGATTTTATTTTAAGTAAAATTTTTGAAATATATTATAAGAATTTTATAATAATATTAATCGGAGTAATACTTTGTTCAATTATTCCTTTTGCTGTATCAATGATTGAATCAATTTTTATATTTCCTTTTTTAGTTTTACTTTTGATTATTTTTAGATCAATAATGGCAGTTTTTATTTTAAACTTTATCAAGTTGAATATATATAGTAGAAAAGGGATATATATTTTATTATCAATAGTAATAAATATATTTAATATACTTTTTATAATGTTTGAGACTATTCCTTTATATTTATTTTTTTCTTTTGTATCTAATTCATTATTCTTTTCTGGTTATGTTTTGAAGAATAATGATAAAAAAATAGTATATAATTTTGATTTATTCTTAAGTTTTATTGATAATAAGGGAATGAAATTTATGAAATATTCAATGGTATTTTTTACAGTGTACATTATTGTTTGGTATTTATGGTATTTTTTTGGTAGTGGAAATAAAATTGTAATGTTAAGATATCTATTTGAAAATATATTTATTATACCTTTAATGATAATATTATTGATAGAATTAACGGATGAATATATAAATGAAAAAATTAAGGAGTGATTATTATTTTAAAGAACATTTTTAATACATTTTTTGCAAATTTTTGGTATATTTTATTTATGCAATTAATTTTTGTAGGAGGACCTCTATTTTTAGCTTATTATTCTATTTTTAATCAGAATTTAAATTTTATATATTTTACTTGGGTACTAGTATTGATCTTTACTATATTTTTACAACTTAAATTTATTGAGAGATTTAGTGGAAGAAAGTTTGGGAAAAAGATATTATTATATTTTGTGATAAGCTTAATAATTAATTTTATTTTTAGTATTTTAATTGGATTTTTAAGTATGTATTCAAGTGTTGTTGGATTTCTGTGGTTTATTATATCATCATTGTATATTACATATTTTGTCATATTAATTAATTATGATAATATAAATGTTAAAGAAGTTTTTTTGGATTTTATTAAGAAAAAGTATTTAAAATATATTAAGTATATACTAATATTTATTTTTATTTTAATTTTATTAAATTTAGTATTAGGGATTGTTCTATATTTCCTTATTTTTAGTTATTTAAATATTCAGGGGGCAACAGCTGTAGTGTATATCTTTTTATTTTTATTAACTGGAATAATTTTTTTTAGTATATCTTTCATTACTATACCAATAGATATAATATTAATACAAAAACTTTTAGAAGAATATAGAAGTGAAAAAGAAGTAATTGAAATAAAAGAATAAAAACATAGGAGGTAAAATGCATAAAAAAAGTTTGTGGAAATCATACAGATTTTCAATAATATTAATTTTATCCATAATAATTGGTTCTATTATAGGTGCAATATTTGGAGAAAAAGCAAAAGTTCTAAAACCGTTTGGAGATTTATTTATTAATTTAATGTTTACTATAGTTGTACCTTTAGTATTTACAACCATAGCATCATCGATTTCAAGTATGAGTAATATGAAAAGATTAGGGAAGATAATAAGATCTATGCTTATAGTTTTCGTAATCACAGGGTTAATAGCCTCAGTTATCATATTATTTATAGTTAAAGTATTCCCACCTGCAGAAGGTGTTAATATAGTAGTAAATGAAGTTGCGGAATTAAAGACTATTTCAACAGGAGATCAATTAGTTAAAACATTTACTGTTACAGATTTTCCAGAATTAATTTCAAGAAGAAACATGTTACCATTAATAATATTTACAATCTTTTTTGGATTTTGTGTAAATGCTATAGGTGAATCAGGAAGAGTAATATCTAACTTCTTGGATGCTTTATCTAAAACTTTATTAAAGATGATAGGATATATTATGTACTATGCTCCAATAGGACTTGGTGCTTATTTTGCAGCTTTAGTTGGAGAATATGGTAAAGAATTAATAGGTTCATATACTAAGGCAATGTTAATATATTATCCATTATGTATACTATATATGTTAATCTTCTTCCCTATATATGCTTATGTAGCTGGAGGAAAAGAAGGTGTAAGATCATTAAAACATGTTTTATCACCAGCTGTTACAGCCGTTGCAACACAAAGTTCTATAGCAACTCTACCTATAAATATAGAAGCTTGTGAAAATATTGGAGTACCTAAAGATATATCTGATATAGTTCTTCCAATAGGGGCTACAGCACATATGGATGGAACAGTTATAGGAACTGTACTTAAAATTTCATTCCTATTTGGAATATTTAATATTCCATTTACAGGAATAGAAACTTACTTAACTGCAATACTATTATCACTTGCAGGTGGAGTAGTAATGTCAGGAATACCTGGTGGAGGATTAATAGGAGAAATGTTAATAGTAGCACTTTATGGATTCCCGCCTGAAGCATTCCCTATAGTTGCAACAATAGGATACTTAATAGATCCACCAGCAACTATGATTAATGCTGCTGGAGATACTATAGCATCTATGTTAGTTGCTAGAATGGTTGAAGGTAAGAATTGGTTATTAAAAAAAGGAGCAGATAATGTTTAAAGCAGTAATTACAGACCTTGATGGTACTTTATTAAATAGTAATCACGAGGTAAGTGAATATACTAAAGAAGTAATAAGAAAATTTGTAGCTAAAGGATATAAGTTCTATATTGCAACAGGTAGATTACATACATCTACTAAAGAAATAGCAGAATCAATAGGAGTAAAAATACCTTTAATTACAGTAAATGGTACAAGAATATTAGATGAAGAAGGTAATGAAATATATAATAATACTTTAGATTTAGAAACTGTAAGAAAGATAGCTACTATAGACTATAAGTCATGTGGTGAAGAATTATTAATTAATGGATATTTTAGAAATATTTGGTTAGTTACAGATAAAAAAGCTGAGGAATATTATAGAAAAGAAAGACCAGATAAACCATATTTCCCTAATACAGTACCTGTAGAAGAATTTATGTCTAAAACTTTCAATAAAATGCACTTTATAGGTAATCATGAAAGTTTACTTAAATTAAGAGAAAAATTAATAAAAGAATTAGATGTAGATTTAAATATAGTATTTGTAGGAACTAATTGTTTAGAAATCTTTAATAAGGATGCAAATAAAGCAAAAGCTGCAGAATTTGTATTAAAAAGAGATGGGATAGAATTATCAGAAGCTATCGCTTTTGGAGATTCAGTTAATGACTATGAAATGTTAAAAGAAGTAAAAAATGGATATATTATGGGAAATGGAATATACTTATTAAAAGAAATGGCGCCAGAATTAGAAGTAATAGATACTAATGATAATGATGGTGAAGCTAAAAAAATTATAGAAATCTTCGGATTATAGTAAGTAAGGAACTGTTGTAAGTTCCTTACTTTTATTGTATAATAAATTAAATAAAAAGATGCTGATGGAGGTAATTATGGAAAAAAGAGCTCTTGTTGTAGATGATAAGGCATTCATAAGACAAAATACTAGGGAAGTATTAGAAGAATCAGGATTTGAAGTATTTGAGGCTTGTGATGGTATAGAAGGTATAGATAAATATGTAGAACTTAAACCATCTATAGTAATAATGGATATAAATATGCCAAGATTAAATGGACTAGAAGCAACTACAAGAATTATGGAAATAGATCCTAATGCTAATGTTGCAATATGTTCATCTATGCTATTTATACCATATTATCAAAAACTTGCATTAAATGCTGGGGCAAAAGCAATAATTTCTAAACCTTTTACTAAACTAGAATTAATTTCAGCACTTAATCAATTATTAGAAAATATGAGGTAAAATATGAAAATTATTAAGCAGTTAGCATACATTCTTGCCTTTTCATATATAGGCGTGAGTATAAGTAAAATTACAAATATTCCTGTTCCAGGTTCTGTAATAGGATTAATATTATTTTTTATGGCATTGCAGTTTAAATTAATACGTTTAGAAAAAGTAGAAGAAACATCTAGATTTTTAACTGAAAACTTAGCTGTATTATTTATACCTGCAGGGGTTGCAATAATGATAAGTTTTAAATATATTAAGGATAGTTGGATGATAATACTTGGAATATGTTTGATTACTACAATTATATCGCTAATATTTACAGGTAAATTAGTACAATATTTAATTAATAAAGGAGAGGGTAAATAATGTTGTTTGAACTTACTAATGATCCTTTATTTGGATTATTACTTACTTTATTAGTGTATATATTATTTAAAAAGATTTCAGAAAAAGTAAAACTATCTTTACTTAATCCTATAGTTCTATCGATAGTTTTGATAATAATAATATTACGGATGTTTAATATACCTTATGAAAACTATTTTAAAGGTGCAGAAATTTTAAATAGAATGATAGTTCCAGCAACTGTTGCACTAGCTATGCCACTTTATAAAAATTTTCATTTATTGAAAAAATATTATAAACAAATATTAACAGGTATTGGAATAAGTACATTATTACTTACTTTTTTATTAGGATTAATAATTGCTGTTATAAAAATAGATTCTCAAATACTTGCATCAATATTGCCTAAATCGGTGACTACAGCTATTGCAGTAGGAGTATCAGAAAAAATTAATGGTATTACATCCATTACTATAATTACAGTAATAGTATGTGGAAATATAGGTGCTATATTTGGCGAGTCAGTATTTAAAATGTTTAATATTACAAATCCAATCGCGCAAGGTATTTCTCTTGGAACAACATCTCATGCTATAGGAACAAGTAAAGCAATAGAAATGGGAGAAGTTCAAGGTTCAATGTCTGGACTTGCTATTATAATTACAGGATTGTTTACTGTGCTAATAGTACCAATAATATATTTAGTTATTATAAATTTTTTTTATTAGTATAAACATAGTCTAAACTAAGGAAAAATAAAGAGAAAGAGAAATTTTTATTTTTTCTCTTTTTATTTTCACAAAAAAATTAGATTGTTTTTTTATATTTTTCAAGTTATAATTAGATAATGGTTAATTTGAGAAAATTATATTAATAAGGAGGATATGATTTAGTCATAAGTATAGAATGAATAAAAAGAAAATGATGTTTTTACTTCTTTTATCATCTTTGGCATATTCTGAACAAGGAATTAAAAATGAAGATAAAAGTAAGATTAAAGGAGAAGTTACTTTTGGTATAGATGCAAGTTTTGGAGTAGATGGTGCAGAAACTTTAGTTAGAATGTTCCCACCTATGATAGATGTTTTAAGACCATATAAATTTAGTGATTATGAAGCAATTTTTAAAGAAGATGGAAGTAATACTGGAACTCCTGGTGGAGGAGGAACTGGGCCTAGTGAACCTAAAACATATAGTCCAAAATATGAGGGATTAAATAGAGACTTAGAATTAGCAGTTAAATATTTATCTAAAAATGCTGAATTAAGAAAAAGAGTAGGAGTTAAAATAAAAGAAGAATATTTAGGACTAGGATTAGGAGTGGATGTCTCTGGAAAAAAAATAACACATACCGAGTTTTTAGGCAATAATGATATAGAAAAGATTAAATTATCAATTAGTTCTGATAATAAATATGTTAATGGCCATGTTGATGTATATATTAAAGGTGAAAGTAAAGAAAAAATTGATATCGATCAAATTGATAGCGAAAAAGAACTACCAAATAAAGTAGTTGATTATTCGGTTAAAATTAATCCTATACCAGATAAAAAATATTCAATTTCTTTAGATTTTGATGGAAGAAACAAGAATATATATTATGGTCCTACTTTTAGATACAGAAATTCTGGTTCATACTTAGATGTATCATTAATATTAAATAATGTAAGAGATAATTATGATGTTTCAAGTGAGTTAGAAAAAATTAAATATACCGCTCCTGGATATGATAAAATAGAATATTTTAAAAAATGGACCAAAAAAGAAGAGTATAGAAATCCAAAAGAATTATATACAAAAGAAGAATATGATTCAGATAAGGCAAATTTAGCTACTGCAGAAGTATCTGGTTTTAAAGGAACTCAAAGAATACTTGGACATTATTCAGGTTCTTTATATGGAGATTCACCATTTAGATTAATACCGAAGACTATTTTTGATGAAATACATAATAATTCAAACTTTACTACGATGAGTTCTGTAATTAAAGTTCTTGAAAAAAATGAAGCTCCCGGAAAGGTAGCCTTATTATCTGCGGGTGTTCAAAATCTAGGAAGTGAAATAGGGAATAAGTCTGCAATTAATGAACTTGCTAATAAAGTAGGGAAAAAAATATATGATAGATTAGGAATAAGTCAAGATAGAAAATATTCTCATATAGGTATTTGGTCTCAGATACCTAAAGATTTTGCGTATTTACTTCCAGGTTTTTTACCTGAATTTGATTATAGTAAGATAAAAATTAAAGAACTAGGAGCAGATTATTTATACAATAATAATTTAGCTAACGCTAATATGCCTGAATCATTAGCTTTAGTTCCAACAGGTAATTATAACATAGAAGATAAATGGCACTATTTTGATAGAGATATTAAAAAATATGTGGTTGATGAAATATATAAAGAATATAAAATAAATAAAATAGTTGAACTTGCAAATACAAGTACAGGTGGTTTAGTTTTAGATGGAATTTTAGGATCTATATTTGGTGGAGGAAAGATAAATGAAGTAATAAGTTATCTACCAATACTACAAGATGTCATAAAAAATCCATATGAGATGAAAAATATAGATATGCTTAGAGGATTTTATTTTCATCAAAGTGAAAAAGAAAGAAATGTATCAGTTTATGAGAAAGAGTTAAAAGCTAATTTTGCAGATCTTGATTTAAAACAAAATAAAACTAAACATTCTACAAAACTTAAATTAAATTTTGGTCATGTAGATAAAGATTATAATGTAGCAGCAGGATTAATATTAAATGATAATACTTTTGTAGATGCAGAAAAATATGGATTTAATAAAAAAGCTAATCATTTAGGATTTAATGCTCTATATAAAAAAGGTTTAATAAATTTTAATACTAATTTACTTTTAACTATGGCTAAAAATAATTTATTTAGAAAAGATAATGAGACTAGATTTGTGTATAAAACTGTTGATCTAAATACAGATACATATTTTGGTCTTGATATTCCAGTTGTTAAAAATTTTAATATAGGGTTAGGTGTAAGACATATTGGTAAATTTGGATGGATTAATCCATTAGTAAGTAAAAATAATAAAGGTGAAAATATTAAATGGGATAATGTAGCAAAAAGAGATGAAAAAAATAATCCTATAGGTCTTGATGGAAATTCTATTATAGTTTCTGAAACAACAGAAAAAGTATTAGTAGATAAAGTTGCAGAAATAGAAAAAAAATTAAAAAGAGATATACATCAATCTGATTTTATAGAAAAAACTGAAAGTGATCCAGTTAATTCAATGTTTGAAGTATATAATATTGTTTCTCCTAGAATTACTACAAGATATATGCCATATAAAAATTTTATATTTACTTCACATTTAGAAATACCAATTAGTATGAGAAAAAATGCACCAGCGGGTATAAGAGGTATTTATACAGGAGAAATTAAGTATTTATTAGATGATAGTTATGCTGATATAATAAAAAGTAAAGTAAATCCAATGAAATTTAAAACAAATGGATATTTTGAAACAGGGTTAACTATGGGTTCTGATGTTGGATATTATTTAAACTATAAAGCTATGGCTGATGCTTCGGTACTTAGAGCAGATATTGAAGGGAATGATAAAAATATAGACTTTAGTTTATCTTTTAATCCATTAATTGTTAATTTTCCAATTAAACCAAGATTAATATTTGCTAAAGAAGGAACAGAAACAATAACTAAATATGGACTAGAATATTCAAAAGATACTGAATTTTCTTCTATAGTTGGGTTTAAAAATGTAGTTAAATCTAGTAAAAATATAGTTAAAGATGAATTGATTCCAAATATTCTATCAATTTTAAAAGATAGAAATACAAATGAATATAATAAGATGTCTAAAATCTTACCAATAGTTACATTTGATGAAAAACTTACCTATACTTCAACACCGTTTATAGACATAAAAAAAGAAGAAGGGGATTTTAAATTAAGCATTAAGGCAAGCTCTTTAAAAGCAAATGGAGAAAGTTCTAAAGAGGAACAAAGTAATGGACAGTTTAAATTAATTTCTAAAGATACGATAGAACCATTTGCGTGGACTTACATAAAAAAAGGTGGTTGGTTTTCGAAAAGTGAATATTTATACTTTAGTAATTTAGAATATCAAAAACAAGATAAAAATATCAAAGAAAAATATATGCTAGATTATGAGAACTATGATTTATCATTTGCTGCAAGTTATATCAAGAAAAAAGGTATAGATTTTAACACAAAACTTGGTATTAATTATGATAATATATCATTAAAAGGAACAGGAATTTTAGAGACAACTATAAATACTAAACATGAAATAGTTGCTGTAAAAACAGGAGTACAGTATCCTAAATTTAATAAAAATGAATTAGTTGCTTCAGCTGATAAAGTTACGATTAATGAGTCAAATTCATTACAATCGTTATCAAATTATGCTAAGGATAAAAAAGCTGTTGATACAACGATATATGAATATTTTAATAAATTTACTTTTTCTAATACTAATTTAACTTCTGAAAAAGCAAATAAGGCTACTTTAGCAAGTGAAATAAAAACAGCAACTAAAAATGACGAATCATTATTATTAGAAAGCAAAAAAATTGTAGGTAATTTAGATACGTATTTAGGATATAATTTTAATCCTATAGAAAAAATGATTATTTCAACAGGAGTAAAATATAATTTAAAAGTAGATTACTCATCAATAAATAAAATAATTTTAAATGACATTGCTTTATTTGGGAGTAGAAAAATTTTAATAAATAATACATTAGCTCCAGAATTTGGAATAAAATATGAGATGTTTAAAGGATTAAATACGGCTTTAAAGGTAAATATGCCATTTAAATTTGAAAATAAGGATTTTAAAGGTATTAAATTTAATATAAATACAGGATTAGAATATAGTTGGTAGGTGATTAAAATGATAGAAATACCAGAAAGAATAAAAGAAATAATTAAAGATTTCAATGAAGAAGAAAAAAATCTAATTTTTTCAAAACAAACAGAATCAGAAATGTTTGAAGAAGTTGCAAAAATTGCAGAAAAATATTGGAATCAGACCAAATGTGTACATTTAAAGAAATAGATAAAAATTAAAATCTGCTCTTTTTACAATTTTTAGTAAAAAGAGCTTTTTAAATTTTTAATTCTATAGGAAATTAGAATTCTAATAAGATGTATATAATTTTATTGATTAATGTAAAAAGAAGTTACAGTTTATAAAAAATAAAATTAATAAGTAAATTTGAGTAATACAAAAATACCTATTTAAATAATAGGCCATTAGGGTTATAGAATTTATGAATAGGTCGTCCAATAGCAGAAGAAACAAAAAGTTCATAAACTTCAAGCTTAATACTGCAATTAGGACACATAAAAGGATCAAAGCACCAAATAGCTTTAAAGTTCTTTCTAAAAAGAGAAGGAACTTTTTTAAGTTTAGACTTAAATAAAGTAAGAGCTAACTTTAACTTACTAGATTTTCTTCTAGCATAGAAACCAAATCTATTAATCATCTTAAAATGTTTATAAGGTAAATGAAAAAGTAATTTAGTAACAAAATCTTGAATAGATAAAGTTTTATAAGTAATTTCTTTATATTGAAGAATCGAAAAGTTATTAGTAGTATGAATATATTTGTAAAATAAAAAAATATTTAATAAAAAAATATTGACAAAAAAGAAAAAATAGTATACTATCAATATATCTAACTAGATATAAAAGATGGAGGAATAAAATGAAAAAAGTATTATTTGTAGTTGGTTCTACTAGAAAAGAATCATTTCACAGACAATTAGCAGAATTTTTAAAAGGGGAAGTTGAAAAAACAGGAAATGCAGCAGAAATTTTAAATTATGAAGGGTTACCATTCTTTAGTCAAGATATAGAATTTCCTACACCTGAAGTAGTAAAAAATATTAGAAGTAAATTTGCTGAATCAGATGCATTATGGATTTTATCACCTGAATATAATGGTTCATATTCAGGAACTTTAAAAAACTTATTAGATTGGGTTTCACGTCCAGTTGATCCAGCAGTTCAAGGTGCGCCTGAATTTATTAAAGGAAAACCAGTTACAATAAGTGGAGCTGCAGGAAGATCTAAAGCTGCGTTCGTAATTGAAAACTTAAAGAATTTAGCAACATATATGGGATTCAAAGTTGCTGCAAACAATTCAGGAATTAATATTCCTGGAGAATCTTGGGGAACAAATGTTTTAGTTTTAGGTGAAGAAGAAAAAGCTTTATTAACTAAACAAGTAGAAGATTTTATTAAAGAATTATAATTAACATTAAAATACCTGTAAATTATTTACGGGTATTTTCTTTAGAAAAATAATGAAAGGAAATAAAAAAATGGAAAAAATACAAAGAATACATCATATATCAGCAATAGTTGGTGCTGCACAAGAAAATTTAGATTTTTATAGAAATATTTTAAATTTACGTTTAATTAAGAGAACAGTAAATTTTGATGATCCAAATGTATATCATTTATACTTTTCAAATCAAAAAATGGAAAATGGAACTATAATGACATTTTTTCCTTGGGAAAATGCACATTTTGGGAGAAAAGGGAGTGGACAAGTTGGAAGAATAGCGTTTAAAATACCTAAAGGAAGTTTAGAATATTGGAAAAATAGATTAAATGAAAAAAATATATCATTTGAAGAAAGTGATCTTTTCTTTAATAAAGGAATATTTTTCCAAGATGTACATACTCTTGATTTAGCATTAGTTGAAGGAGATGAAGAAGCAGATAATAATGATATTATAGGATTTTATGGTTCATTTTTATTATCATTTAAACCAGAAGAAACAGCTAATACTTTAGAAAATGATTTAGGACTAGAAGAAGTTTTAAGAGATGATAACTATATACACTTTAAAACATTAGGTGAAGAAAAACATCATATCATTATACCAAGAAAAGCTGCAGAACTTGGAACATGGGGTGTAGGAACAGTACATCATATTGCATGGTCAGTTCAAAATGATGAAATGCATAAAATGTGGCAAGATTATTTAATTTCTGAAGGATATGGTGTAACAGAAGTTAAAGATAGAAATTACTTTAATGCAATATATTTAAAAGAAAGAGGACATATAATATTTGAACTTGCAACAGATACACCAGGATTTGGAGTAGATGAACCGATAGAAACTTTAGGGACACAATTAAAACTACCTCCTCAATATGAACAATATAGAGATCAAATAGAAAATAATTTAAAACCTTTAGTATAGGAGTTATATGAATATTTTTAAAGCAAATGAAATTGAAGATAAATTAAAATATAAATTGTTAATTGCTTCAGTAATTCCAAGACCAGTATGTATGTTGTCTACATTAAATGATAATGAAAGTTTAAATTTAGCACCTTTTAGTTTTTATAATATAGTTTCATATAATCCAGGTATACTTTCTATTAGTATACAAAGAAAAAATGGGGAAATGAAAGATAGTGTAAAAAATATATTAAGAAATAAAGAAGCAGTATTACACATAGTTGATAACGATATTTTAGAAGAAGTAAATAAAACATCTATTGAACTTGAATATGGAATAAGTGAATTAGATTATACCAATTTAACAGCAAAGGAATCAATTAGTATAAATACACCATTAATAAAAGAAGCAAAAATAGCCTTTGAAACAAAATTATATCAACATATACCAATAAAAAATGATGATGGAGATATAATTTCAGATTTAATATTATTAAAGGTATTAATTTATTATGTATCTAATAAGGTGTATGAAAATGGATATATTATTAGTGAAAAACTAAACCCTATTTCTAGACTTGCAGGAAATAGTTATAGTAAATTAGGGGAAGAAATAGTTTTAGAAAGGCCTAAAAAATGAAACATATATATAAAAAAGGTAATAAAGATTTAGTATTTATAACTTTACATGGAACAGGAGGAGATGAAACTTCTCTTTTAAAAGTTACAGAATTAATAGATGAAAATGCAAATGTATTAAGTATTAGAGGATTAGAAAATGAAAATGGAGCATTAAGATTTTTTAAAAGACTTGCACCTGGAGTATATGATGTAGAAAATTTAAATGAAAATGGGGAAAAATTATTAAATTTTATAATAGAATCTTCTCATAATTATGGATTTAAATTAGAAAATTGTATTTTTTTAGGATTTTCAAATGGGTCAAATATTGCTATAAATGTTTTATTAAGAAAAGATAATGTTATAAATAAGGCAATATTATTTGCACCTCAATATCCAGTAGATGTAAAAGAAAATAATGTAGATTTATCAGATTATAGACTTTATATATCTATGGGAGAAAATGACTATATATCACCAAAAGAAGATAGTGAATATGTATTAAATATATTTAAAAGTAGAAATGCTAAGATAGAAGAATTCTGGGTTAATGGTCATGAAATAAATAAAGAAACATTACTTCAAGCAAAAAAATGGGTAGAAAAATTATAGAAAAAGGGGACTGTTCTGAAATAGACAACTCTAAATAAAGCAAAAAAGCCAGAAAAAAACTGGCTTTTTTTGTTTGTAAACTAGCAAAACAAGGATATGCACAAATCTTCTATCTTTTCCTTTTTTATGTATTTTTAAAGATTTTAAATTTAATAGATACAAACTTAACTAATTATGTTAAAAATATTTTATAATATATTTATTATTAAGGTTATGTAGGAGATCTAATACTATAGAAATTAGTTATTTAAAATTTTAATATGAAATATATTATAGAAGAAACGTTTTTTAATAGTATAAAATAAAAAATATAAAAACTATTGACTCTTACATAACGTTATAGTTTATAATTGTATCAGTTAGGAGGTATAAATGTATTTGATAAAAAAAATTAGTGAAATTAGTGGTGTATCAGTGCGCACTTTACATTATTATGATGAAATAGGACTACTTTCTCCAAAGAAATATGAAAATGGATATAGATATTACTCTGATGAAGATATATCAATTCTTCAATTAGTACTATTCTATAAATATTTAGGATTTTCATTGAAAGATATAAAGAAAATGATAAAAGGAGATCAATTAGATATTTTGGCTAATTTAAAAAAACAATTAAGCTTAATGAAAAAAGAAAAATATAAATTAATGCTCCTAATAAAAACACTAGAAAATACAATTAATGTAGAAGAAAGGAAATTAGATATGGATGTAAAAGAAAAATTTAAAGGATTTACGTATAAAGATAATGAAAAATATAGAGAAGAAGCAATAAAGAAATATGGAAATAAAGTTATAGAAGAATCTATAGAAAAACAAAAGGGAAAAGAACAGGAAGTTATTGATGAATTTAATAATATTTTTTTTAGTTTTTCAGAAAATTTATTACAAGGATTAGAATCTAATTCAATAGAAAATATAGAACTAGCTAAAAAATTACATAAACAAATATGTAAATATGGTTTTGATTGTAAAATAGATATATTTTCTAAAATTGGATATGGATATGTATATAATGAAGAATTCAAAAATAATTTAGACAAATTTGGTAATGGAGTTGCACAATATGTTTGTGATGCTATTCAAGAATATGTAAAAAAAAATAAAAAATAATATTTTGAATTTTATAAGATTACATAATATATAATAATATTATTTCAAATATATCAATTTGGTAAAAATATGGATATAGTAGAACAAAAAATTAGTTATGGATATTCAATATCAAATTACAATAAATATAAAAATGGTATGGGATATGCTCTATTTAATATTTGGGGACAATGGACTGATGGAAATAAAGTTACTCAAGGTAAGAAAGAATATGTAACAGATTATGCTAAAGTTTGGTTAGAAGCAGGACTTGGAGCAAATATACCAGTAACTAAGAATATAAGTTCTTATTTTGAAGTAAGTCTTGAAAAATCTTTATTAATGTTGAAATATTACATTAAATAAAGATTTTTTATTTACTTTTAAATTTTTTTGTTGACTTTTGTTTGTGTGGTAATATTTGGTATATAGAAAATTAATAATATAAAATAGAGGTTTATTTAGAAGTGTATTTATTAAAGATAGTAAATAAGAGATAATGTATTAAGAGGGTAAGAATTTGCAATGTATACTTTAGAGTTTAATTTAAGAAAATATATTATTTCAAAAAAAAGGAGAATTCTAAAAAAATTCTAGAATTCTCCATTTTTTTTTTGAGCTATTTCATAACAGATTCTTTTATATTAAAATATTAAACTTAAACCTAATCCTAAATTTTTATTAGTATCAATAGTAGTATTTATGTTAAAGTTTTTATATCCTATTCCTAAACTATACATTAATTTAAATTTATCAAGGTTTTTACCAGAAAATTTAGTGTCTATATCTGCTAAATTAACATTTAAAAAATTATTTTTATTATTTAAATTAAGTTTTGCTTGAACATTATTATTAATAACAAAATTATTATTTATTTTAGTTTTTGTATTTAACGATAATAACATTGAATGATTTAATAATGTATTGTTTAATATTGTTAATCCGAATGAATTTTCTTCTTTTTTAGATTTTTCAATGCTTAACATGTTAAATTCATAACCTATTTTTGGTGTGATAGATGTATTATTTATCTTAAAATCTTTACTTATATTAGTTAATATTTTAAAAGATGTTGATAAAACTTTATTATTTATTGAATCATTTTCTATATTTCTTAATATATTTGTATAATTTCTACTAATATTAATGTCATTTTCTAATTTAAAATCATTTCCAAAGATATTATTTATACCTAAAATATATGATGTATTATTAAAACTTCCCATATTATTTTCAAAGTTATATTTTTGTTTTAATAAACTAAAGTTTAAACCTAAATTATATATTTTACTAAATTTATTATTAAATCCTAATGTGTATATGTTATTTTTTTTAGAAAATGCAGTATAATTATTAGATTTAGATAAATTAAATGTATTATATATATTAAAGTATAAGTTAGTTTTTTTGTTACTTAAAAAATATTTCATATTTTCATCATTATTAGTTTTTAAATTTTGTCCTTCTAATAAATCGTTAAAGAAAGTTGAATACATATCAGTAAATACTTCTTTTTTTAGTCTTTCTTTATCAGAACTTGCTAAATTATATATTCTAGCTGTAGTAGTATAATAATTATCACTATTAATTCTATATGACTTAAAAAAATTATTTTCATTTACATCATAGCTTGGTAAATCTTCTTTATGTTTAGCATCCCTTAATTTTTTAGTAAGAGGTTCAAATTCTATAATATATTCATTATCATTTTCAGTTACCTTAGGTTTTAAATAAAGATTTTCTAAATTTATACTTCCTTTTAATTCCTCTAAAGAATTAATATTTTTTTTGTTTATTACTATTTTAGACTTTAGTAAACTTAAATTATTATTACTTATATTATTATTTATATATCTTAAAGCTCCATTTGTTTTAAAATGCTTAGCTTCTATTTTTGTATTTTCTCCTATATATGTTAAAGAATTATTATCTCCTTCATATTTTTCTAGATTTAACTTACTATTAAAGTATACATTACCAGAATTATATATTTCAGAAAGTTTTAATTCATTTTTGTTATTATCTACTTTAAAATTAGCATTTTTTTGAACTATGTATTTACTTTCTGAATCATTTTTTAATATTAGTGTACCTTCATTAATATATGTTTTGGTGTTATATAATTGTTTTCCATTTAAAATTAAAGTACCTATTCCATCTTTATATAATCCGGCTCCATTTTGTTTGTAGAAAAGCTTTTCGCTCGTTAAAACTTTAGCAGTTCTATATTTTCTACCATTTATTTCATATATTTCATCATGATTTTTGATATCATCAATTTTTCCTTTTAAACCACTAGTAATATCATTATCAAAACTGTATTCTTTGTTTTCATCTATATTTACATAAAAATATCTATTGTTATCTGTGTCGTATATTTTACTTCTAATATCTTTAAAATATTTTTGTTCTTCTATTAATCCAGCATTGAAATCAGAAGGGCCTTTTATAGCTTTTTCATAATCTACTATACCCCATCCTACATTATTATCAAGAAATTCGTCTTTGCCAGCCTTTCTTTTTGCAGTAGTAAGTATTACTTGCTTTATTTGTTGGTAAGTTAAAAATGGATATTTTTTCTTAAGTTCGTATGCAAGTCTTGTAACTCTGGGAGCTCCAACAGAAGTTCCATATACATTTTTCTCATTAAGAGAAATATAGTTAGGGGTAGAAACTGTAAAGCTTCTTAATAATAATGGTCTTGCATAAGCATTATATTTTGTTATTTCTCCAATATTGTTGTGATAGTAGTTTATATTATCTTTATCTGTATATATTTTTGCATTTTCATTTATATGTCCATTAAATAATTTTTTAAATTCATTTTCAGAAAGTGCTGCAGCAACAAAAATACTTTCAGCTCTAGCAGCCCTTTGAATGTCAGGACTCATAACTTGATATGAATTCAGTACTTCAGATGAAAAAATTTTGTCTTTATTTTGTGCATTTGAAGTATTACCAAGTGCCTTTATTTTTAAAACTTTATTTTCTTTATAGTTTTTATCAAATATTAAAGATGATAGATAGTGTTTTTCAAATCTATTTGTGTAAGCTCCAGCTTTATCAATATATCTATCATTTTCATTTAAGGTATGAAGATAATCACTGCTATTACTAATACCATAAGACATATTTATTATACCAGATAATGGATAATATTTTTGATCTATTGATCTTACTTCAACATCATTTTTGTTAACATCATTTTTTTCATAATTTGCAAAATCATCATGATTTTTTATAAAAACTTTGAAAACTTCATAAGCATGGTTTGATGATCCGTTTTGTGCTCCTTTAGTTTTTACCTTAAACTCATTTATTATTTTATCTGAAGATATTTTACTAAAACCAGATTCTATAATATATACTTTATCTGGTTTTATGATATTATCATCTCTTTTTTTATCGTTATCCATATTTATATTATCTATATTACCTGCTGATGAGCAAGCGATAAGATTAAATAATAAAAAGGAACTAAAAAAATATTTTTTAAATTTTTGCATTTCTCCTCCATTTTATAAATCTATAGATTTTAACGCGATATAAATAATATCATAAATTTAAAAAAATAAGAAGAAAAAATTTTAATATTTTATATTCAAAGGTAAATAAAAGAAATAAATATGTATAAACACATAATATTTGTAAAATGTTAGAAATAAAGAAGTAAAAGGAAAATAAAAATAGAAAAAATATATTGATATATAGCATTAATTAGGAGTATAATAAAAATGAAAATATAATTTTAAAAAATATTTTTTGAACATATTTTACAAAAACAATGAAGGAAATTTTCCATATACTCTTAAATTTTTAGGCTATACTATGGTATAAATAAAAATACAGGAGGAATTAAGTATGGTTATTAATGTTAGAAGTGAAATTAACACTTTAAAAAAAGTACTATTACACAGACCTGGTAAAGAATTATTAAATTTAACACCAGATTCATTAGGAAGATTATTATTTGATGATGTTCCTTTCTTAAAAGTTGCACAAGCTGAACATGATAGATTTGCGGAAATTTTAAGAGAAAATGGAGTAGAAGTTGTTTACTTAGAAGATTTAGTAGCAGAAACTTTAGACACTTCATATGAATTAAAAGTACAATTCTTAAAACAATTCATCGAAGAAGGTGGAGTACAACTTGAAGTGTATAAAGAAGCTTTATTAAACCTATTCTTAAGCTATACAGATACAAAAGAAATGGTTCTTAAAACTATGGAAGGTGTAAATATGTCAGAACTTAATGTTCCAAGAAAAGATTTAGTTAGTTATTTAGATGATCCAACTGAATTAATTTTAGACCCTATGCCTAACCTATATTTCACAAGAGACCCATTTGCATCAGTTCAAAATGGAGTTATCTTAAATAGAATGTATTCAGTAACTAGAAATAGAGAGACTATCTATGCTTACTATATTTTCCATTATCATCCAGAATATAAAGGACAAGTTACTTTCTTCTATGATAGAACAAATCCTTTCCATATTGAAGGTGGAGATGTATTAAATATTAATGATAAAGTATTAGCAATAGGTATTTCTCAAAGAACTGAAGCAGCGGCTATAGATTTAGCAGCAAAAACTTTATTATTTGATGAAGCAAACTCTCATATAGAAACTATATTAGCATTTAGAATTGCAGAATCAAGAGCTTGGATGCACTTAGATACAGTGTTTACTCAAATAGATCATGATAAATTCAGTGTTCATCCTGCAATTTTAGGACCATTACAAGTATTTGAATTAACTAGAGATGGAAATGATGTTAAAGTAACTCCTAAAGAAGGAAAACTTGAAGATATACTTGAACAATATATGGGAACTAAAGTTACATTAATTCCTTGTGGTGGTGGAGATAGAATAGCTGCTGAAAGAGAACAATGGAACGATGGATCTAATACTTTATGTATAGCTCCAGGAAAAGTTGTAGTGTATGAAAGAAATGATGTAACTAATGACTTACTTAGAAAACATGGTATAAATGTTATAGAAATGCCAAGTGCCGAATTATCAAGAGGACGTGGAGGACCTAGATGTATGTCTATGCCTTTAGTTAGAGAATAAAAATATGTAAGAAAATATGCAAGAAAATATAATTATGAAGAAGAAAGGAAGATTTAAATGCCAAAAAATTTACAAGGAAAACACTTTTTAAAATTATTAGACTTCAGTACAGAAGAAGTTAGATATTTAATAGATTTATCAAAAAAATTTAAAGAATTAAAATTAACTCATACACCTCATAGATATTTAGAAGGTAAAAATATAGTATTATTATTTGAAAAAACTTCTACAAGAACTAGATGTGCATTTGAAGTTGCAGGAATGGATTTAGGAATGGGTGTTACATATCTTGATCCAGGTTCATCTCAAATGGGTAAAAAAGAAAGTATTGCAGATACTGCAAGAGTTTTAGGAAGAATGTATGATGGAATTGAATATAGAGGATTTTCTCAAGAAATAGTTGAAGAATTAGCGCACTTTGCAGGTGTTCCTGTATGGAATGGATTAACAGATATGTTCCATCCAACTCAAATGTTAGCAGATATGTTAACTATTGAAGAACATTTTGGACATTTAAAAGGATTAAACTTTACATTTATGGGAGATGCTAGAAATAATGTTGCAAATTCATTAATGGTTGCTTGTGCAATGCTTGGATTAAATTTCACAGCATGTGGACCAAAAGAATTAAAACCTGAAGCAGAATTAATAGCTAAATGTGAAGCAATTGCTAAAGAAAATGGAGCTACATTAAGATTTACTGAATCAGTTGAAGAAGGATGTACTAATGCTGATGTAATTTATACAGATATTTGGGTATCTATGGGAGAACCAGATTCAGTTTGGGAAGAAAGAATTAAATTATTAAGCCCATATCAAGTTAATAAAAAAGCTATGGGATATGCTAAGAAAGAAGCAATATTCTTACACTGCTTACCTTCATTCCATGATTTAAAAACTACTATAGGTAAAGAAATTCACGCTAAATTTGGATTACCTGAAATGGAAGTTACTGATGAAGTATTTGAAAGTAGACAATCTAAAGTATTTGATGAAGCAGAAAACAGAATGCATACAATTAAAGCAGTTATGTTTGCTACATTAAAATAAGAGGTGTACTATGGCTAAAAGATTAGTAATTGCATTAGGAGGAAATGCTTTAGGAAATAATCCTAAAGAACAGTTAGAATTGGTAAGAGGAACGGCTAAGGCTATAGTTTCGATGGCTAAAGAGGGTTATGAAGTAATAATAGGACATGGAAATGGTCCACAAGTTGGTATGATAAATTTAGCAATGGATTATGCAGCTAATGGTGAAGTAAAAACTCCATATATGCCATTTGCAGAATGTGGAGCAATGAGCCAAGGATATATTGGTTATCATTTACAACAAGCTATTAGAGAAGAATTAAAAACTCAAGGTATAAATAAAGAAGTTGCAACTATAGTTACACAAGTTTTAGTTGATAAAGAAGATGAAGCTTTTAAAAATTTAACTAAACCTATAGGTATGTTCTATACTAAAGAAGTTGCAGAAGAAATAGCAAGTGAAAAAGGATTTACTTTTGTTGAAGATGCTGGAAGAGGATATAGAAGAGTTGTAGCTTCTCCTAAACCAGTAAAAATTATAGAATTAAATGTTGTTAAACAACTAGTTGAAGCAGGAAACATAGTAATCACTGTTGGTGGTGGAGGAATACCAGTAATAGAAACTGAAACTGGATTAAAAGGTGTTGATGCGGTAATAGACAAAGATAAATCAAGTGCTAAACTTGCACAAGATTTAAATGCTGATATGTTAGTTATATTAACAGCAGTTGATAAAGTTTGTATCAATTTTAATAAACCAAATCAAGAGGAATTATCAGAATTAACTATAGAAGATGCATTAAAATATATAGAAGAAGGACATTTTGCAAAAGGATCTATGTTACCTAAAGTTGAAGCATGTCTTGATTTTGTTAAAAATTCAAACGGAAATGCATTAATAACTTCACTTGAAAATGCTGCAATAGCTTTACAAGGGAAGACAGGAACATTAATAAAAAAATAATTAAATAAAGAGAGGAAATAGCTATGAGTGAAAAAAAAGAACGTAAATCACTATCTGCTTTTACGATAATATTCATACTATTAATATTAATAGCTCTTGTAACAAGAGTATTACCTAAATTACCAGCAGAAGTTACAAAAGAAATGTTAGATGAAAATATAGCTCTTGCTACAGGGGTAAATGGAGCTTCAATAGCAGATGTGTTTATGGCTACATTTAATGGTTTCAAAGATGCAATAGATGTTGCAGTATTTGTATTATTACTTGGAGGTTTTTTAGGAATAGTATCAAAAACTGGTGCACTAGATGCAGGAGTTGGAGCATTAGTTAAAAAATTAAAAGGAAGAGAATTATTATTAATTCCTATTTTAATGACTTTATTTTCTATAGGTGGTTCAACTTATGGAATGGCAGAAGAAACAATAGCTTTCTACGGATTAATTTCAGCAACTATGGTAGCAGCAGGATTTGATACTATGGTAGCAGCTTCTACTGTATTACTTGGAGCAGGTGCAGGAGTTTTAGGATCTACTGTTAATCCATTTGCAATAGGGGTAGCGTTAGATGCTGCTAAAAGTGCAGGAACTGATCCATCAAATGGAACAGTAGTATTATTGGGAATTATACTTTGGATAGCAACTTTAATACCAGCAATTATATTTGTAATGAACTATGCTAAAAAAATTAAAGCTGATAAAGGATCTATAATACTTTCATTACAAGAACAAAACGATATGAAAGAACATTTTGGACATGTAGATTTTGATAATATTGAATTTACATCAAAACATAAAATGACTTTATTAATATTTGCATTCTCATTTGTGATTATGATACTTTCATTAGTTGTTTGGTCAGAATATGATATTCATGTATTTGAAGGATGGTCATCATTTTTAACAGGTACATCACTTGGTGAATGGTATTTTGGAGAATTATCAATGTGGTTTACTTTTATAGGAATAGTTATAGGTGTTGTAAATGGATTTAGTGAAAAAGAAATAGTTGATTCGTTTATGTATGGTGCGGCTGATATCTTATCAGTTGTGTTAATAATAGCTTTATCAAGAGGTGTTTCAGTATTAATGTCTGTTACTTATTTAGATAAATATATATTAAACTTAGCATCACAAGGACTAGCTGGATTATCTGCATTAATATTTGCACCAGCATCATACATACTATATATGGTATTATCATTCTTTATTCCATCTACATCAGGACTTGCATCTGTTTCAGTACCGATACTTGCACCACTTACACAAAGTTTAGGATTTAGTGTTGAAGTTATCATCATGATATTCTCAGGTGCATGTGGATTAATTAATTTAATTACACCAACTTCAGGAGTTGTTATGGGAGGACTTGCAGCTGCAAAAGTTGAATACGGTACTTATGTTAAATGGGTATTTAAATTATTAGTAGCTATATTTATAATAAATATAGTAATATTAACTGGGGCTATGATGATACTTTAATTAGATTTTAGTTTCTTATTCATATATTATAAAGGGGGTTCAAATACCCCCTTTTCATACTTTTTGGAGGGCTTATTATGAAAAAAATATTTAGTTTATGTTTATTATTATTTTCTATAAATGCTTTAGCATGTACTGGTTTTTTAGCAGGTAAAGATGTTACTGTTGATAATTCTATGATATTTGCAAGAAATGAAGATTTACAAGGTGTAAATCCTAAAAAATTTATGGTAGTTAAGTCTAGAGAATATAAAAAGGGAGAAATTTTTGAAAATCCAGATACTGGATTTAAGTGGCCATATCCTAAATATGCCCTAAAACATACTTTAGTTCCTGATGCAGATCCTAGTTATGGAGTATTTGGTGAAGCAGGAACTAATGAATTAGGTGTTAGTGTTTCAGCTACAGTTTCAGCTAATGCTAATGATAAAATATTAGCACTTGATCCATATGTTGAAGGAGGACTTACAGAACCAGATATAGCATCTCTTGTATTGATGCAGGCAAAAACTGCAAGACATGCTGTAGAAATAGTTGCAAATATAGTTGAAAAAGCAGGAGCAGGAGAAGGGAATATAATAATATTTGGAGATAAAAATGAAATGTGGTATATGGAAATATATACTGGACATCAATATGTTGCAGTAAAAGTACCAACTGATGTTTATGCAGTGATTCCAAATGCGTTTTATTTAGGAAGTTATGATTTTACAAGTAAAGATGTAATTGCTTCTAAAGATATTCAAAACTTACCAGAAAAAAATGGTCTTGCAAAAACACTTAATGATAAATTTCATTTAGCTCTAACTTATAGAGAAATACATTCTAAATATAATGTAGATAGAATAGCTATGGGACAAAATCATTTTTGTCCATTACTTCCAGTAGAACATGATTCAGAAATTGCTTATGAACTATTTAGAAAACCTGATAAAAAAATTTCTGTTAAAGAAGTAATGAATTTTTTAAGAGATAGATATGAAGGTAGTGATTATGATGTTGACACACCTGAAAATAAAGGAAAAATTAGACCTATAGGGACTGATACTAATTTAGAAGCACATATATTCCAAATAAGAGATAATGCACCAACAGTAATGTGGCTTGCTATGGGAACAGTTGAACATTCTGTATTTGTTCCATATTATGAATATATAACTAAAACTCATAAGAGTTATATAGCAGATGCTGATGAATTTAATAGAGATTCTATGTATTGGGCAATGAAAGGATTGCATATACTTGCAAGAGAAGATAGAATGAGATATGGATTAGGAGTTAGAACATATTGGGATAAAGTAGAAAATGATTTTATTAGTAAGTTAAAAGAAGAAGATAAAATTATTAATAGTAAAAAAGGTAAAGATAAAATTAATTATGCAAATAATCTTGGATTAATGAAAGCAGAACAAGTGAAAAAAGATGCTGATATGATGTTTGATAAATTAATATACTTTAAAGGGACTATGACTGATATGGCTCTTCAAGGTAAGAAAAAAGACGCAAAATTTGAATTTAAAAAATAAAAAAATGGGGAAGATTTTTGTCTTCTCCTATTTTATATTTATTTAAAATATGTTAAAATATGTTAAAATATATAAAAATATTATAGAAAAGAGAGAAAAATGACATTAGAAAAAAGTTATAATAAAATACCATATAGTTCAAAAGCTTTTGAAAAAACACAACCATATTTTTTGAGAAATATTATGAATATATTAAGTTTTGAAACTCCAGATATAAAAAAAGCAAGAGTACTTGAAATTGGATGTTCATTTGGTGGAAATATTCTACCAATAGCTTTAAATTTTCCAGAAACTGAAGTAGTAGGTATAGATTTATCAAGTGTTCAAATTAATAAGGGAAATGAAATAATAAGAAAAATTGGACTTACAAATATACGTTTAATTAATCAAAATATATTAGAATATAGTAATGATTTAGGAAAATTTGATTATATAATATGTCATGGTGTATTTTCTTGGGTTCCTGAAATAGTTGCTGAAAAAATACTTGATGTTATTAAAGAAAATTTAACTGAAAATGGAGTTGCACTTATTTCATATAATACATATCCTGGATGGGCTAAATATGATGTTTATAAAAACTTAATGAAATTTAGAGTAGATTTTTTAAATGAAAATGGAGCTGAGATTTCTGATGTTGATAAAATAAATTATGGAAGAGGGGCACTAGAGTTTTTAGAAAAATATTCTCATCTTCCGAAAGAATTTAAGGAAAGCATTAAATCTGTTATAGATAAAGATGATTATTATTTACTGCATGAATATTTTGAAGAATATAATAAACCAATGTATCTATATGAATTTAATAATATGTTATTAAAAAAAGATTTATTTCATGTAACTGATGCTAATTTAGCACTAACTTTTAAATTACCTAAAGATAATGAAGCTTTAAGTTTGATAGATAAGGAATGTGGTGATAATTTATTAGCAAAAGAACAATACTATGATTATATGTATAATACTCAATTTAGAAGTAGTATAATAACTCATAAAAATAATAAGGGAAAAATAAATTTAAGTGAATCATTTAATAGAAAAAATTTAGAAAAACTATATATTTCAGGAAATTTTTTATTTGAAAATGGTCAATATTCAATAAGAAATTCAAAATTTAGTGTAGTAAATAAGAAAATAGAAAAATTGATTAAACATCTAACAAAGATATATCCGGCAAATATTTCTATTGAAGAAATTTTAAAAAAATATGGTGATGATTTATTGAAAGAAATATTACATTTAATATTATTAAATGCTATAGAAATATTTCCATATAAAATAGATAAAAAAGATAGTCTGTTAAATATTAATGGATTAATATCGAAGTATTTAAATGTATCTTTTGAAGAATCAAATGCAATTAAGATAAGTAATTATAGAGGACAGGTTTGTGAAATTAATGAATATTTAATTAGAGTAATTGATAAAATATTAAAATTAGAAAAATTTGAAGAACCAAGTGATATAATAGTGAAAATGCTTAAAGAAAAAGAATTGACAGTTAATGTTGATGAAAGTGAATATATGAAAATTGTAGATAACATACTAAAGGAAGTTAAACAAGTATTAGATTTCTTTTTAATTTAATGGGGAATTGAAAAAATAAGGTTAAAATAGTTTTTGAATTTTGAGGAAATGTCAAAGTAATAATTGTAAAAATATATTTTAAAATAAAAATGTATCAATAAATATAAAAGTTTAATGATACATTTTTTATATATAAAATATTTGTAAAAAATATAAAATAGAGGTATACTAAAAAAAAGATAAAAAGGTGGTAAATTAATGTTTAAAATAAAGAAGGAAATGTTAAAAAGTATAAATTTTTTATTACACCATAATTATGTACCTATGATACGTAAATTAGAAATAGAAAATATTAGTGACAATATATATGAAAATTTAAGTTTAAAAATACATGTAGAACCTGAATTTGCAAGAACTTTTGTTATACCTTTAGGAATAGTTCATCCTGGAGAAAATATAGAAATAGATGATGTAAATATTAAATTAATTCCAGAATATCTTTATTCTATTAATGAATTAAGTAGAGCACAAATGTTTATTGAAATATATATGATAGATGAAAAAATATATGAAGAGACTATAGATATAGATTTAGAGCCATATAATCAATGGTTGGGTGTTAATATTATGCCTGAAACAATAATTTCATTTTCAACCCCTAATCATCCTAAGATTTCAGAAATTGTAGTTAAAGCTTCAAATTATTTGAAAAAATGGGGATTTGAACCTTCATTTACTGCATATATGTCAGGTAATCAAAATAATGTTAAAATACAAATGGCTGCTATTTATGCTGCATTACAAGAAAGTAACATAATATATAATATACCGCCTGCTAGTTATGAAGTTTTTGGACAAAAAATAAGGCTACCTCATAGTGTTTTAGATTTAAAACAAGGAACTTGCTTAGATCTTGCAATGCTATATATTTCATGTCTTGAAGCGATAGGTCTTAATCCTTTATTGATAATAATAGAAGGGCATGCTTATGTTGGATGTTGGTTAGAAGAAAATACTTTTTCAGATATAGTTATTGATGATGTTTCAGCTATAGAAAAAAGAATAGTAGATGGATTAGAGGAAATAATTTTAGTTGAAGCAACAGATTTTGTTTCAGGTAAAAATATTGATTTTGATAGGGCAATAAAACATGGAAAAGATCATTTATTGGATTCAGGAGTTTTTTATTTAGCTTTAGATATAGTAAGAGGAAGAGGAATTGGAATTTTACCTATAAAAATTTGACATTTTATATTTGAAAAGGGTATAATATTAAGTAGATTTAATTTTAAATTAAATAATGGAGGAGAAAAATGCAAATAAAAATAAAAGAATTGAAAAGATATATAAAAAGAAAAATAAGTATTGATAAAAAAGTTATAAAGGTATTTTTAATTACAGGATTATTAATGATTGGAAGTAGTTTTTCGTTTTCAGCTATTGATCCAGTAACACAAAAAGAGGGAAATAGCACATATATTGGAGGATTTACTAAAACAGGTAATAACCCAGAGTATTCAGTGATTATTGATGGTAATACAAAGGTAACAGAAGGAAGATTAGAAAATAGTATTATAATTAAAGGAACTTTTGAATCTAATGGTGATCATACTAGATCAAAAAATATAATAATAGGTGAGGGTTCATTAATAAAAGGTGGAAGTGATGGTTTAGTTATAGGAGGAAGTATTTATACTAATTCTTTAGCTGGGTATCAGAAAAATAATATGGCATTAGGAAATAATGCAAAAGTAGGTTATGAAGGAAAAATAATAAATCAAGGAATTGCAATAGGTGGTGGAGATAGAAATCAAGGCCATGAAGATAAAGATGTAAGAACTATTAATTCTAGCGCATATAAAGGAGGAGCATGGGCTAGAGGAGATCAATCTATTGCAATAGGTGGAAATACAGTTGCGTATGGAGATTCTTCAATCGTAATAGGTGGAGATGATTTGAAAAATGCAGCTGATGCAAGGGTTACATATACTAACAATAATGGACAAGCAGTTGAAGGAACACTTGATAGTGCATTTACGCATTTATCTGGCGGGAATTTAAGAAAAAATGAATATATTTCATCAAGAAGTAATACATTAGGGGTGTCAATAGGTGTAAAAGCAAAAGCTGGAGAGTTAGGATTAGCTATAGGAACAGCCTCTGAAGCTGATAAAGTAAATGCAATGGCGATGGGTTCAGGTTCAAGAGCATTACTTGATAATGCTGTAGCTATAGGTGGCGGTTCACAAGCAGGGGGAGAAAATAAAGATGGGACAAAACAAACAAAGTTAAAAGTAAATATTGATACAAATCCTATAGGAATTAATTTTTCTTGGAAAGGAGGAGAGAATACTTTAGCAGGAGATATAGTAAGTTTTGGTAAAGTAGGTTTTGAACGTCAGTTAAAAAATGTTGCACCTGGAGAAGTTAGTGAAAATTCAACAGATGCAATAAATGGATCACAATTATTTTCTATAACAAAGGCTTTAGTTGATAAAATAAATAATACTTATTTTCATATTAATTATAATAATCAAGATCAGCCAGAAGGGAATGAAAATACAAATAAAGGAACAATAGATTCAAAAGGAGGAGCTACAGGAAAACATTCTATTTCAGCAGGGGTAAATGCAAAATCTACAGTTGAAAATGCTATTTCAATAGGATATAATACTATTAATAATATTGAAAATTCTTTAGCTTTAGGCTCAAATACAACAACTAGAGAGAAACAAAATGTTAATACTGCAATTGTTGGTGAATTAACTTATAGTGGATTTGCTGGAAATACCCCTATATCTGTTGTATCAGTTGGTAATGAAATAGAAAAACGTCAAATAATAAATGTAGCTTCTGGTCAAATTACAAAGACATCAACAGATGCGATTAATGGTTCTCAACTACATGCAACAAATAATACTTTAAGTAATTTAGCAAAGTCTACTAAGAATATTTTAGGTGGTAATGCTATAATTGTTCCAAATGGAGATGAAACGGGAAATATTACTATGAATAATATAGGTAATACAGGTAAGGCAACAGTTCATGAAGCTTTAATGGTAGTTAAAACAGAAGTAAAAGCAAAAGAAAACAGTGGAATAACAGTAGAAAAAACAGAAGATGGAACAGATGGACATCCAATATATACAGTAGGAGTAGAAGTTGATAATACTACAATAACTGTAGCAGATGGTAAATTAAAAGCAATTATTCCAGAAGTTGCACCAGGAACATTAACAACAAATGTAACAGGTGGAAATAATGAAGTAATTGCAGCAGAACCAAATAAATTAGCAACAACAGGAGATGTAGCAACAGTAGTAAATAAAGTTGGAAACAACACAATAAAATTAGGTGGAGATAATAATAGTGAAACGGATACACAAAACCTAAATAAAGATGGTGGACTTAAATTTAATGTTAAAGGAACAGAAAACTTTGTTACAACAACAGCAGCAGGGGAAGATATTACTATAGATGTGGCACAAGATGTAAAAGATAAATTAGCATCAATAGAAAATAAAGCAAATAAAACATTAGATAATATAACACATGAAGGAGAAACAGTAATTAAGAATTTATCTGCATGGAATTTAACAGCAAATGGTGCAGATAGTAGTAAGATATCAGGTGGAGATAAAGTAGATATAGCAAATGGAGATAATATCTTAGTTACAAAAGAAAATAATAAGATAACAGTAACAACTAAGAAAGATGTGACATTTGATAATGTAACAACAACTAAATTTACTGCAGGACCATTAACTGTTGATAATGAAGTAATAAATGCTGGAAACACAGCAATAAAAGGAGTAGCTAAAGGAACAGATGGAACAGATGCAGTAAATGTAGATCAATTAAATGAAGCAATAGCTAATGTAACAAATAATGCTACAAACCAAGGCTTCAATGTAACATCAGGAAAAGATGGAAATGGAGTAGTAGAAGGCGAAGCTGTAGAGAAAGTATCAAATGGAAATACAGTAACATTTAAATCAGGAGATAACTTAAAATTAGTACAAGCAGGAAAAGACTTTACATATTCATTAAGTAAAAACTTAGAAGGTTTAGAAAGTGTATCAATAGGTGAACAAGGAAATGAAGCAATAAAATTAACAGGAACTAATGGAGTAGGTACAATAGGATTAAATGGAGCAGATGGTAAATCGGCAGATATTAAAGTTGTGGATGGAGCATTAGGAGTAAATGGAGCAGATGGAGATACAATGACACGTGTTGAGTATACAGATGCTACAGGGACACCACATAGTATAGCTACATTAGAAGATGGGTTAAAATTTGCAGGAGATAATGGAGATACAGAAGATAATGTTATAAAGAAAGCATTAAATGAAAAATTAGAAATCGTTGGAGGAGCAGACAAGGCTAAATTATCAGATGGAAACATTGGGGTAAACTCTAAAGATGGTAAACTAGAAGTTAAGTTATCAAAAGAAATAAAAGGGATTACATCATTAGGTGGAGAAGAAGGGAAACCAAGATTTGAATTTGGAGATACAATAAATGTATCAGGAGATTTAAATATGGGAGGAAATAGAATAACAAATGTAGCTTCACCAGTTGATAAAGGAGATGTAGCAAATAAAGAGTATGTTGATTTAGGAAGAACAAAAGTAACATCAAATGATGGAAGTGTTAAGATAACACCTACAACAAGTGAAAATGGAACAACATATGATATATCAGTTGAAGGAGATTCTAGGGTAACTGCAGCAAATTCAGGAGTAGCTTCAGCAGTAGCAATGGCTAACTTACCACAAGTAAGTAACACAGCAGGACATAGACATAATATAGCAGGAGCATATGGATATTATAATGGAGAACATGCATTTGCATTAGGATTATCAGGTTTAAATGAAACAGGTAACTTAGTATATAAGGCAAGTGGGTCATTAAATACTAAAGGACATGTAGCATTAGGAGCAGGATTAGGATATCAATTTGATAAATTAGAATCAAGAAGAAAAGATATGTTAACATTACAAAGAAATGGAAACATTAATTTACTTGATGAAAAAGTTTATGAACTTGATAATAGTGTTAAAGAATTAAGAGAGCAATTAAATCAATTAGAAAAATTAGTTAAAGAGTTAATTAATAAATAAAATTGATAATTAAGAAGTTTGAAAATTAGATATTAATCTAAATTTTCAAACTTTTTTTTATTCTATAGGAAATTAGAAGTTTAATAAAAATGATATATTTTTATTAATTAGTATAAAATACAACAACAATTTATATTAATTCAAAATAATAGATAAATTTAAGTAACAGAAAAATACCTATTTAAATAATAGGCCATTAGGATTATAGAATTTATGAATAGGAGGTCCAATAGAATTATTTATAAAGAGTTCATAAGCTTCAAGATAAATATTACAATTAGGACACATAAAAGGATCAAAGTCCCAAATAGCTTTAAAGTTCTTTCTAAAAAGAGAAGGAACTTTTTTAAGTTAAAGTAAAATCTAACTTATTAGATTTTCTTCTAGCATAGAAGCCAAATCTATTAATCATCTTAAAATGTTTATAAGGTAAATGAAAAAGTAATTTAGCAACAAAATCTTGAATAGTTAAAGTTTTATAAGTAATTTCTTTATTATTAGCTAAATCATTAAACATAAAAGTGACAATATTTTTATTAAGATTAATATCAACAATTTTATACTCAGCAATAGGGACTCTAGCTAAATATCTACCGAGGTATTGGATAATACCTTTAGGGTTATTAACATCATTATCACCAACATTAAAGAAGAATCTAACATCTTCTTTAATCATTTTAGAAGCCATATCTAAAGCATTTTTTTTAATAGTATCATTAGGATAATTAGCTTGACTTAAGGCTCTATATACGACATATCTCCATTGATTAGCAATAGAATTAACATGAAAATAATTAAGTTTTTTAAAGATAAAATTTTTATTTAATCCCCCAAGAGAAACGATATAAATGACATCAGAATCAGTAAAGAATTTATTATTAGATTTAGGTATATATATTTTTCTTTTCTTTTTATCATGAATATTATGGAATTGATATTTGAAAATATTATTAATATCAGCAGCTAATTTAGAAAGAATAGTTTTATCATAAGCAATAAATTTTCTAAATTGTTGAGGAATAGTAAAAAGAACATGTCTATGAGGAATATTAATTAATTGATTAGTGATGGAGTTAGTCCATTTAATAGAGTAATTATATCCACAAGAATTACATAATCTAGATTTATAAGTAAGTTTCATTTTATGTTGAAAGTTACAGATATGACATCTATATGAAATGAAAGCTTTAGAGAGGTCACCACAAGCAAGAAATTTATTAATAGAGTTAGAAATATGTTGATTAGAAGAATAAGGCTTGATAGAATTTAAAGAATTTGTTAAATAGTATTGGTTAAGATAAATTTGATTTTAGATATCATGTTTATCCCCCCCTTTTCTGTTTATTTGGTTTGGCGATTAAATTATACAGAAAAGAAAGAGGTGATTCAAGGATTTTTTTAAAATCCCGAATCACCTTTTTTTATTTTGCTTTTTTAAAGTGATGTATCAATTGATTGAAAATAACCTATAGTTAATGTTATAATAAATTTGTATGTAATAACAAACATAAGTATTTTTTTAATGTATATATGTACGAGATCAGCTATCGAAAAAATAATCTTGGAAGTTATATGGAATTAAGTTATAAAAGGTTATTTAAAAAACTTATTGATTTAGATATGCAACATAATGAGCTTATGGAAAAAGCAAATGTAAGTAGAAGTACATTTTATAAATTAAAGAATGGTGAGAATGTAACTACCGATATTTTGCTCAGAATTTGTGATGCATTAGATTGCGACATATCAGAAATTATGGAGTGTATTAAAAATGATTGAAATAATAAATGGAGAATGCATAGAAGAATTGAGGAAGTTAGACTCATCTACGGTTGATTTAATTATTACAGATCCTCCATATAATATTGCGAATTTCATGAACGGGAGAGATACAAATTTACAAAAAATGCGTTCTAATTTTTTTGGTGCTGCTGGTTGGGATGATTTAGATTTTAATGATTGGAAAGACCATATGAGATTGTTTTTAAAGAATCAAGTAGGATACTTAAGAATGGTGCTTCCATGATAGTTTTTATGTCAATATTAAGGATTGAAACTCTTGTTGAAATAGCAAATGAATTTGGTTTTTATTATAAAACCACTGGAATTTGGCACAAAACAAATCCAATGCCTAGAAATATGAATTTACATTTTGTTAATTCAAATGAGTGCTGGATATATTTTACTTATAAAACAAAAACAGGAACATTCAATAATAAAGGTAAATTGGTTCTAGACTATATTGAAACATTTGTTACGACTGCTAGGGAAAAGAAATTAGGTAAACATCCAACACAAAAGCCAATTATATTATTCGAACATTTTATAAGATTGCTTTCAAATGAGGGCGATTTAGTAGTAGATCCATTTCTAGGAAGCGGTTCTTCTGCAATTGCAAGCTATAGATTAAATAAAAATTTTATCGGTGTTGAATTAGAAGAAAAAAATGCTAAATTAGCGAATATGAGGGTAGAAGATGAAAAGACAAGTTATTGATTTGTTTTCTGGAGTTGGTGGACTATCTAAAGGATTTTTCGACTCAGGATTTGAAATTGTTTTAGCAAATGAAGTTGACTATTCTATAGCTAATTCTTATAAAAAAAATCATCCTAAAGTGAAAATGATTAATGAAGATATTTCAAAATTAGATATTGATGATGTTTTTAATGAGTATAAAAATATAGACGTAATTGTTTGGGGACCACCTTGTCAAGGATTTTCTCAAAAAGGGAAAAGAAAAATAATGGATGATCCACATAATTATTTATTTAAATATTTTTTTGAGGTAGTTAGTGTTGTTAGACCGAAGTATTTTGTGCTAGAAAATGTACCCAACATATTAACTGCAAATAACGGACATTTTAAAGACGAAATTTATAGCTTATGTTCCAGTAATGGTTACACGTTATGATGATACCCTAGTAAGGAAGATTATCCAGAATGTTAGTGTTTATGATGACCACTTTGTAATATGCTTTAAATCTGGAATTGAAATGGAAGTATGATTTAATACTAATATAAACCGTCAATTAAGAGTTAGGTTCTCTTGATTGGCGGTTTTTGCATTGACTTTTATATGATTTATACATGTGATATTATCAAAAATGTTGTTTATAAGGTTATTGATAAGGAGTTGACCACATGAGTGATGTAATAAGCTGTTAGATGAAGCTATTAAAGAAACCGAAAACTTGTACGAAGGAGAAGTCTTTATTTTTAAGGATTTGTTTAAAGGATATGTATAGGACAGGATACCGAGAAAGGACTAGTAGATGTTTTTGAGATATTTTAAATAATATAAAAAACACTTGAATAAATGTTCATATAACTATTGACACAAGAGAAAAAAAATAATATAATAAATATACAACGTATGAATGCTTGTCCAAGTATTCGGATGAAGTGATTTAAAAAGAGGTGATAATATGACTAAAAAATTTAATGCAATTGAAAGATGTGACTGCAATGTAATTCATGAGGATATTGTAAATCAAGTTAGAGATAAAATGCCTCAAGAAGAAAGCCTTTATGAACTAGCAGAATTATTTAAAGTATTTGGAGATTCAACACGAATCAGGATATTATGGGCTTTACATGAAGCTGAAATGTGTGTTTGTGATATCGCTGTATTACTTAACATGACACAATCAGCAATTTCCCATCAGCTGAGAGTCTTAAAGCAAGCTAATTTAGTGAAAAACAGAAAAGAAGGCAAAGTAGTATATTATTCATTAGTTGATGATCATGTAAGAGAAATATTTGACCAAGGTCTAATTCATATCAACGAGAAGTAGTAATGCGGTAGAATAGAATATTTTTTGAAGATATTTGGACATATATTTAAGTCTTCATTTCAAATGAGCAATGCTTCAAGAAAATTTGAAAAAGACTTGTAGTATTCAAAATAAAATTACAAATAATATTTAGGAGGATTTAATAATGAAAAAGAAATTTATACTTGAAGGTTTAGGTTGTGCAAATTGCGCGGCAAAAATAGAAAAGGCTATTAATGAGCTTGATGGAGTGAAAGAAGCTACTGTTAACTTTATGACCACAAAACTCGTTATTGATGGTGAGGATGAAAAAATGCCAACAATAATAGCAGAGATGGAAAAAATAGTTAAAAAAATCGAACCCGATACAACTATGAAAAAGGCTTAAAGGAGGCTATTTAGTATGACAAAACGACTATGGCGAATAATTATTGGTGTAGCCGTGTTAGCTACAGCGGTATTGCTTAGTTTAAATAACGAATGGTTACAGATTGCTCTCTTTATAATAAGTTACATTATTGTAGGTGGAGATGTTGTAAAAAGAGCTGTAAAAAATATTTTTAAAGGTCAAGTTTTCGATGAAAATTTTTTAATGAGTATTGCAACAATTGGTGCATTTTTTATTGGTGAGTATCCTGAAGGTGTTGCAGTTATGCTGTTTTATCAAGTTGGAGAACTGTTTCAAAGCTATGCAGTTGGCAAGTCGAGAAAGTCAATTGCAAGCCTTATGGATATTCGACCAGATTATGCAAATGTTAAAAAAGGTGATGAACTTGTCAAAGTTGACCCAGATGAAGTACAAATTGGAGATATTATTGTAATTAAAGCAGGAGAAAAAATTCCTCTTGATGGCAAGGTAATTGAGGGAAGTTCAATGATTGATACATCGGCACTAACAGGCGAATCTGTTCCTCGTGAAGTAGAAATTGGAAGTGATATCCTAAGTGGGTGCATCAACATTAATGGGGTTATTACAGCAGAGGTTACCAAGGAATTTGGAGAATCTACTGTAAGTAAAATTCTTGATTTAGTTGAAAATGCAAGTAGTAAAAAATCCAATTCAGAACAATTTATTACGAAGTTTGCGAGATATTATACACCGGTTGTGGTTATAATTGCAGTTTTTCTAGCTATTATACCACCTCTTGTTATAGACGGGGCGACTTTTAGTGATTGGATATATAGCGCACTAGCATTCCTTGTGGTATCCTGTCCGTGTGCTTTAGTTATTTCAATTCCTTTGAGTTTCTTCGGTGGAATAGGTGGAGCCTCAAAAAAAGGTGTTTTAGTCAAGGGTAGTAATTATTTAGAGGCATTAGCAGAAACTGAAATTGTTGTTTTTGATAAAACTGGAACACTAACGAAAGGTATATTTAATGTACAGGAAATTCATCCAGAAGGAGTTTCCAAAGAAGAGCTACTAGAATTAACTGCACATGCGGAAAGCTATTCCAATCATCCGATTTCACTTTCACTGAAACGTGCATATAGCAAAGAAATAGACAATGGACGTATTTCAGATGTAGAAGAGATATCAGGTCATGGTGTTATTGCAACAGTAGATGGCAAAAAGGTTATGGCAGGAAATATCAAACTTATGAAAATGATGGATATCCCTTATTTCAAGGAAGAGCTGATCGGTACTATTGTACATGTTGCTGTTAATAACAAATATATAGGTTACATTGTAATTGCCGATGAGGTAAAGGAAGATTCAGCACAAGCAATCAAGGAACTTAAGGCAGCTAATATTAAACAAACAGTTATGTTAACAGGTGATAATAAAAGTATTGGTTCAAAAGTTGCTAAAGAGCTTGGTCTTGATAAGGCTTATACAGAACTGTTGCCAGCAGACAAAGTTGAAAAACTAGAAGAATTATTTTCGCAAAAATCTAAAAAAGGTAAACTTGCCTTTGTTGGTGACGGAATCAATGATGCACCTGTATTAGCTCGTGCAGACATTGGAATAGCAATGGGTGGTTTAGGTTCTGATGCGGCCATTGAAGCTGCTGATGTTGTAATTATGACTGATGAGCCATCGAAAATTGCTACTGCAATGAAGATTTCTAAAAAGACACTAAAAATTGCACATCAAAACATAGTATTTGCAATTGTAATAAAAATAATTGTTCTTATTTTGAGTGCTTTTGGAATAACTACTATGTGGGCAGCTATATTTGCAGATGTAGGTGTAACTATCATCGCAGTATTAAATGCTTTTAGAGCTTTGAATGTAAAGAATCTATAAACTATTTTTCCTATTCACCCCTTGAATGATACCGATAATTGACGATACAATCAAGGGGTATTTTTTAATTTAAAAACTATAAATGAAAATTGGTTGGGATTTACCTTGAATTAAATGGTTTTAAAGATATGGAGGTTATGTAATTGAAAGTTATTGATGAATATTGCTGTGAATGTATCACACAAAATTTAAATAGAACAAATGAGAGTTGCACTGTCTGTAATAATTAAGGAGTAACAGTTAGTAGGATAACCGTTGAATACTTGGTGACATATGATTATCGTAATGCCGTTGATGGAGATCAATATAAGATATGCATGAATGAGGACTGCGACGTTATTTACTATAACTTAGATAAAGAAATAAAATTCTTAAAAGACCAAGTTAGGGTTACTATCTGGTTTAAGAAAGATGCAGATCCTAAGTATGCTTGTTATTGCAGCAAAGTCACAGAAGATCAGGTAATTGAAGCAGTTGTAAAGCATGGTGCGAAAACCGTTAAAGAAGTAAATGCCATAACTGGAGCAATGAAAAATTCGCTTTGTAAGGAAAACAATCCTTTGGGGGTATGTTGTCATAAGATTATTCAGGAAGGCATTGATAAGGGATTAACCATGAAATGATTTGAGTTGATATGTTCTCACGAACAGACAAAACCGTTGATATCTTCCCACAAACGAGAGCCAATGTTGGATATGTTCCCCTTAACCATAGGGGTTGAGACCGCAGTTTTGATAGCTATCAAGGCAACTCGAAACATGTTGAAGCCCTAACCCTGCTATCGCGCGATTAGCAAAGCTAATCGATGCGAAGCAGAGGTACCAAAGGCATTAGTTTTTCTTAGCCAATCGCTACGCTCTTGGAGAAAAACTGAATAGGCCTCACGTGTGCCCTGTAGGCATGCCAGACTTTCCCAAAGAGAAGCGAGTGAATAACGAACTTCAATTGGTGAAAGATACGGCTGAGGCTCTAGTATTGATGACAAGGGAATAGAGGGTTAGAGGCTCTGTAAATCTTGAAATCAATAGGTTTATGAATTTTGAACTAAATAATCATATTATTAATTTTTTTATTAAAAGTCTAAGCAGCATTAAAAATAGTGAATGAGATGATTCAATATTAGATAAATAATCTTTGTTCAAAAAATTGAAAAAATATAAAAGTAAAGGTATACTAAGTTTAGAAGAAATTGGAGGTGCTAGTATAATGTTTAAAATAAAAAAAGAGATGTTAAATAGTGTAAATTTTTTACTAAATCATAATTATGTACCTATGATACATAGATTAGAAATAGAGAATATTAGTGAAAAAGTATTGGAAAATTTAAGTTTGAAAATATACGTAGAACCTGAATTTTCTAGAACATTTGTAATGCCGATAGGAACATTACATCCAGGGGAGAGTATTGATTTAGATAGTATAAATATGAAATTAATTTCAGAATATTTATATAATTTAAATGAATCAACTAGAGCACAAATGTTTTTTGAAATATATATGGTGGATGAAAAGATATATGATGAAATTTTAGATATAAACTTAGAAGCTTTTAATCAGTGGTTGGGAATAAATATTATGCCAGAGACAATAATATCATTTTCTACCCCTAATCATCCTAGAATATCTGAACTTATTGTTAAAGCATCAGATTATTTAAAAAAATGGGGATACACTCCTTCTTTTACTGGATATATGTCTGGAAATCAAAACAATGTTAAAATACAAATGGCAGCTATATATGCAGCGTTGCAGGAAACAAATATTATATATAATATTCCACCAGCAAGCTATGAAGTAGTAGGTCAAAAAATTAGATTACCACATACAGTACTTGAATTAAAACAAGGAACTTGTTTAGATCTTGCTATGCTATATATATCTTGTCTTGAAGCTATAGGTCTTCACCCATTATTAATAATAATACAAGGTCATGCTTATGTTGGTTGTTGGTTAGAAGAAACTACATTTTCTGATGTAGTAATTGATGATGTATCAGCTATAGAAAAAAGAATAGTTGAAGGTTTAGAGGAAATCATTTTAGTTGAAGCAACAGACTTTGTTTCAGGAAGTGGAATTAATTTTGATAGAGCAATAAAACATGGTAAAGATCATTTATTGAATCCTGAAATATTCTATTTAGCGATTGATATTCAAAGGGGGAGAGGTAGTGGGATATTACCTATTCCATTAAAAATTGATGAAAAAATTGTAATAGAAAGAGAAAAAAATAATGAAATAACAACTAAACCTAAAGAATTAGTAATAAATAATATAGGAGTAGTTGAAGATACTAAAATAGATAAACAAAAATTATGGGAGAGAAAACTATTAGATTTTAGTTTGAGAAATTCTCTTTTAAATTTTAAAATTACAAAAAATTCTTTAAGAATAATGTCTCATAATTTAGCACACTTAGAAGATAAATTAGTAGATGGCAAAGATTTACATATATTAGAAGCACCTAGAGAATGGAATGTATCTTTAAAAAGTTCTAAAATTTTTGAGATAGAAACATCTCAAGATTTAATTAAAACAATAGCAGAAAGTGAGTTTAAGAGTAATAGAATTAGAACATATTTAGATGAAGAAGAATTAATAAAAAATTTAAAAAGTGTGTATAGAGCTTCAAAAATGAGTCTTGAGGAAAATGGAAGTAATACTTTATTTTTAGCTTTAGGTTTCTTACGTTGGTTTGAAAATGATATTTCAGAATTACCAAGATATGCCCCGTTAGTACTAATGCCTATAGAAATTGTGAAAAGTAGTAGGAATAGAGGTTATGTAATCAGAAGTAGGCAAGAAGAAACGCAAATTAATATTACTTTACTTGAATATTTAAGACAAATGCATGATGTTAAAATTGGAGGATTAGATCCACTTCCAAATGATGAACATGGAATTGATTTACCATTAATATTTAATACTATAAGACAAGCGATAATGAATAAAAATAGATGGAATGTCTTAGATGACTTTTCTTTTATAGGTCTTTTTTCATTTGGACAATTTGTAATGTGGAATGACTTAAGAAATAGAGGAGATGAAATAAAAAAAAGTAAAATTGTTTCAAGTTTAATAGAAGGTTATAGGAATTTTGAGATTGAAAATAAAGAGATAATAATAGAAGATTTGGCTATACCTTTAAATGCAGATTCTTCACAACTTAAAGCGATTATAAAAGCTATGAATGGTGAAAGTTTCATTTTACATGGTGCACCAGGAACTGGGAAATCACAGACTATTACTAATATGATTTCAACAGCCTTATATCAAGGGAAAAGTGTTCTTTTTGTAGCTGAAAAAATGGCAGCACTTAATGTGGTTGAGAATAGATTAGATAAAATAGGTTTAGGTCCTTTTTGTTTGGAATTACATTCAAATAAAACAAATAAAACAACAGTTTTAAAACAGCTTGAAAAAGTTTTAGAAACATCTAAATATAAATCACCTGAAGAATTTGAGAAGATTAGGTTAGAAATTTTAAATACAAAAAATTATATTAAAAATATTTTTGATAGTCTACATGAAAAGAAAGAAAATGGTCTTTCGATATATGAAAAAATTGAAGGATATATAAAAATAAAGCAATATAAAGACTTAATAGAAATTAAAAAAAGTGATTTTGAAATTTCAAAAGAAATATTAAAAAATAAAAATGAGTTAATAAAAAGTTTTAAAATAAATATAGAAGAAATAGGAAATTACTCGGAACATCCATTAAGTATTTTTAAAAGTTTAGATTATTCTTTAGAAATAAAAAATGAACTAGAAGAAAAATTATTAGATTTATTAGAAAAAAATCAGGAGTATTTAGAATTATTAAATGAACTAAATATAGATAATATTGATGTTTTAGAAAAAATGATAAAAATTTTTAGAAATGTTAATAGTAAAGAAAAAATACTTGATAAGTTAATAATAGTTGATGATTTTGAATTTAATTTAAATAAAGTAAACGACTTGGTAGAGTTGTTGGAAAGATACAATGAAATAAAAGAAAGAATTTTAGTTTCATTTGATAAATCTGTTTTATTATTAGATATAAATAAATTTTTGATTGAGTGGAAGAAATCAGAATTAAGTTGGTTTCTAGGTAAAATATTTAAACAGAACTCTCTTTTAAAAGAAATAAATATACATTCAAAGATAAAAGTAAATAAAAGTAATATATTAAATGTAATTGATGAATTAGTAAAATTAGAAGAATTAAAGAAAGAAATTGGTGAAACCAATATTTTCGTTTTAAATATACTTGGAAATTTATTTGAATATGAAAAAACAAATATAAAATTATTAAAAGATAGTATAGAAGTATCTTTAGAATTAAGAAATAATATCAATGAATTTTATGGAAGCGTAAATGAAATTAATTTAAATAAAGTGAAACTGATGAAAGAAAATTATATAAAATTTGAAAAATTAGAATTATTTTTAACTAAATACATGAAATTAAAAAAAGATTTTGATTTAGAAATAGACGATAAAAATATTTTTAATTTATTTGAGTTGATAAAAAATGCGAAAAATAATATACAATTATTTAAGGAAATAGTAGGTTATAATCAAAAAAGAAAGTTGTTGATAGAAAATGATTTAGAAAATGTTATTATATCTTATGAAAAAAATAAAATAAATAAAGAAAATATTTTAGAAGCATATTTATCTAATTTATATTATAATTTAGCAGTTAAAGAAATAAGTGAAAATAAAGAATTAAGAGAATTTAGAAGAATAGAATTTGAAGAAGTAATAAAGAAATATGAGGAATTAATAGTTAATTATCAAGAATTAACAATGCAGGAACTGGTTGCAAAGCTTTCAATGAAAATTCCAAATACGGAATCATCTATAATAAACAATTCAGAAATGGGAATTTTGAAAAGAGCAATAAAATCAGGTGGAAGAATGATGAGTATTAGACAGTTATTTAATCAAATTCCTAATTTACTTAGAAGACTTTGTCCTTGTATGCTTATGAGTCCCATGTCTATTGCTCAATATATAGATCCTAAATTTCCTAAATTTGATTTAATAATTTTTGATGAGGCATCTCAAATTCCAACTCATTCTGCTATAGGAGCAATGGCAAGAGGAGAAAATGTTATAATAGTTGGAGATCCTAAACAAATGCCACCAACGAATTTCTTTAAAAACAACAAAATAGATGAAGATAATATAGATATAGAAGATTTAGAAAGCTTACTAGATGATTGTCTAGCTATAACGTTACCTGAAGAACATTTAAAATGGCATTATAGATCTAAACATGAAAGTTTGATAAGTTTTAGTAATAAGATGTATTATGAAAATAAATTATTAACTTTTCCATCACCAGATGATTTAGTATCTAATGTTAAATTTATAAAAGTAGAAGGTTATTATGATAAAGGAAAATCAAAACAGAATAAAAAAGAAGCTGAAGCAATAGTAAAGGAAATAATTAGAAGGTTAAGTGATGAAAAATTAAGAAATGATAGTATAGGTGTAGTTACCTTTAGTAGTGTTCAACAGATGTTGATAGAAGATATGTTGTTTAATGAATTATATAAACATCCGGAACTTGAAAAAGTTGCAAATGATTTAAATGAACCAATATTTATTAAAAATTTAGAAAATGTACAAGGTGATGAAAGAGATGTCATATTATTTTCTATAGGTTACGGTGCAGATAAGGATGGTAAAGTTTCGATGAATTTTGGTCCTTTAAATAGAGAGGGTGGATGGAGAAGGCTGAATGTAGCAATTTCTAGATCTAGAAAAGAAATGATAATTTATTCTACTTTACTCCCAGAACAAATTGATTTAAATAGGACTAAATCAGAAGGTGTTAAAGGATTGAAAATGTTTTTAGATTTTGCAATAAGAGGTAAAAATATCCAGGGAAGTAAAGAGAATTCTAGTTTAAATAAAGATGAACTAATAACTGAACTATCTAGAAAATTAGAAAAAAAAGGATATTTAAGTAAGAGTAATGTAGGAAGTTCAGGGTACAAAATAGATTTAGCATTATTAAATCCGAAGAATAATAAAAAATATATTATGGGATTACTTTTTGATGGATATGGATATTTAAATTCTGAAACTATTAGAGATAGATTTATACTTCAACCGACTATACTTAAATTATTGGGTTGGCAAATATATAATGTATGGTCGGTAGAATATATTGAAAATCCAGAAAAAGTTATAGATGCAATTATTGAAAAAATTAATAATATTTTAGAAGGAAATCAAAGTCAAAATTTTGATTTGTTGAAGGCTAAAAAAATTTCAGAATTACAAATGGATAAGCTAGAGAATTTAGAAAATGTAAGTAATAAAATAATGTATAAATCATATAATATTTGTAAATTAGGAGAAAGTTCAGACTTTTATAGTGTAGAAACTCAGTTAAATATTAAAGAAAATATATTTGAAATAGTAGAACAAGAAGGGCCGATAAGTAAAAAGAATTTAATAAAAAAAGTTATTGCTTGTTGGGGAATAAATAGAAGTGGTAGTCAAGTAGAACAAATAATTTCATTACTATTAAGGCAATTAGAATTTAAAAAAACCGAAGAAAATGATGTAGAGTTTTTATGGCCAAATTCATTGGAAATAAAGCCATTGAAACAATATAGAGTTGAAGATGAACAGGGGAATAAAAGAAATATAGAGGATATATCTAAATATGAGATTATACCTGCTATTATAGAAATATTAGAAGTACAAATTGCTATAGATAAAAAAGATTTAGTAAGAGAAGTAGCTAAAAAATTTGGATTTACAAGAACTGGGTCTTCTATAGACAAAATTTTAAATTCAACTATTGTATTTGGAATAGAAAAGAATATTTTAAAAGAAGAAAATGAAAAAATTTTGATGTTTTAGTAAAATTAATATACTTGTAGAAGAAAATTATTAATTTTGAATAAAATTTTTATTATTTAATATTATGACCCTCTTTGCTGTTTTTACAGTAAAGAGGGTCATGTTATTTTAAGGCTTATTAAAAAATCAAATTTAATCCTAAGCCTAAATTTTTATCTGTATCAATAGTTGCGTTGATATTGATATTCTTGTATCCTAGACCTATACTATATATTAATTTAAATGTATCAATTTTTTTTCCAAAAAAATTAGAATTTATATCTATTAAATTAACTTTTAGAGAATGGTTTTTAGTTAAATTAATTTTTGTTTGTAAGTTATTATTAATATTAAAATTATCATTTATTGTAGTTTTTGTATTTAATGATAATAAAAATGAGTGATTTAATAGCGTATTATTTAGTATTGTTAATCCAAATGAATTATTTTCTTTTTTAGATTTTTCAATATTTAATATACTAAATTCATAACCTATTTTTGGAGTAATATTTGTATTATTTATCTTAAAATCTTTACTTAAATTAGTTAATACATTTAAAGATGTAGATGAAATTTTGTTTTTTATTAAATCATTTTCTATGAGTCTTAATACATTTGTATAATTTCTACTAATATTAATACTATTTTCTAATTTTAATTTATTGTTAATAATATTAGTTATTGATAAAATATATGAAGTATTATTAAAATTACCTATATTATATTCAAAATTGTATTTTTGTTTTAATAAGCTAAAATTTAAATCTATACCATATAATTCATTAAATTTATTAGTAACTCCTAAAGTATATATGTTGTTTTTTTTAGAGAAACTAGTATAATAATTAGATTTAAATAAGTTAGATGTAGTATAAATATTAAAGTATATGTTAGTTTTTTTATTATTTAAAAAATATTTAATATTTTCATCATTATATGATTTTAAATTTTTTCCTTCTAATAAGTCATTAAAGAAGGTTGAATATATATCAGTGAAAATTTCTTTTTTTATTCTATCTTTATCAGAACTAGCTAAATTATAGATTCTAGGCGTAGCGATATTATAATTTGTAGGATTACTTAAGTATGAATTAAAAAATTTTTTTTCGTTTATGTTATAACTTGGTAAATCTTCTTTATATTTTGCATCTCTTAGTTTTTTAGTAAGAGGTTTAAATTCTATAATATATTCTTTATCATTTTCACTTATTTTAGGTTTTAAATAAAGATTTTCTAAATTTATATTATCTTTTAATTCATTTATTGAATTAATATTTTTTTTATTTATTAATATTTTAGAATTTAATAGATTTAAATTATAAGAATTTATATCATTGTTTAGATATCTTAATCTTCCGTTTGTTTTAAAGTACTCAGTTTTTATTAGTGAATTTTCACCTAGAAATGTTAAAGAATTATTATCTGCTTCATATTTTCTTAGATTTAATGGAGTATTAAAATATACGTTACCAGAATTATATATTTCAGAAAGTTTTAATTCATTTTTGTTGTTATCAATTTTAAAATTAGCATTTTTTTGTACTATATATTTGCTATCTGAATGATTTTTTAGTATTAAGGTACCTTCATTAATATATGTTTTAGTATTATATAATTGTTTTCCATTTAAAATTAAAGTACCTAGACCATCTTTATATAGCCCGGCTCCATTTTGTTTATAAAAAAGATTCTCACTTGTTAAAACTTTAGATGTTCTATATTTTCTACCATTTATTTCATATATTTCATCTTGATTTTTATTGTTGTTAATTTTACCTTTTAAACCACTAGTAATATCGTTGTCAAAACTATATTCTTTATCTTTATCTATATTTACATAAAAATATCTATTATTATCGTTATCATATATTTTATTTCGGATATCTTTAAAATACTTCTGTTCTTCTATTAATCCAGCGTTAAAATCAGAAGGGCCTTTTATAGCTTTTTCATAATCAACTATACCCCAACCTACATTATTATCAAGGAATTCATCATCGCCATCTTTTCTTTTTGCTGTAGTGAGTATTACTTGTTTTATTTGTTGATATGTTAAAAATGGATATTTTTTCTTAATTTCATATGCAAGTCTTGTAACTCTTGGAGCACCTACGGAAGTTCCGTATACATTTTTTTCATTAAATGATATATAGTTTGGTGTTGCTACACTAAAGCTTCTTAGTAATAGTGGAATTGCATATGCATTATATTTTGTTATCTCTCCAACGTTATTGTGATAATAATTTATGTTATCTTTATCAGTATATATTTTGGCTCGTTCATTTATATATCCGTCATTTAATTTTTTGAATTCATTTTCAGAAAGAGCGGCTGCAACGAAAATGCTTTCAGCTCTAGCTGCTCTTTGTATATCAGGGCTCATAATTTGATATGAATTTAGTATTTCAGATGAAAAGGTTTTATCTTTATTTATTGCATCTGAAGTATTTCCAAGGGCCTTTATTTTTAAAACTTTATTTTCTTTATATGTTTCATCAAAAATTAAAGATGATAAGTAGTGTTTTTCAAATTGATTTGTGTAATTTCCAGCTTTATCAATATATTTGTAATCTTCATTCAAAGTATGAAGATAATCACTACTATTACTGATACCGTATGACATATTTATTATACCGGATACTGGATAAAATCTTTGATCTATTGATCTTACTTCAATATCATTTTTATTGATATCATTTTTTTCATAATTTGCAAAATCATCATTATTTTTTATGAAAACTTTGAAAACTTCATAGGCATGATTTGAAGAACCGTTTTGTGCTCCTTTAGTTCGTACTTTAAATTCATTTATTATCTTATTTGAAGATGTTTTACTAAAACCTGATTCTATAATATAAACCTTATTTTCTATTGGTTTTGAAATTGGGTTATTTTTGGATTTTGGTGTATTTTCATTATCATTTTTATTAACTGATGAACATGAAATTAAAGTTAATAATAAAAAAGAACTTAATATATATTTTTTCATTTTTTCTCCAATTTATTTTTTTATATAATATAAATAATATCACAAAATAATAAAATTAAAAAGTAAATATAGAAAGGTGCAATATAAATTTTAAGTTAAAATAGTAAATATTCAAATGATATTTTTAAATTGTATTTTTGTTAAAAATTATATTTAGAAAAAAATTGACAAAATAACGAAAATAGTATATACTTATCTAGTACAACAGTTAATGTTGTGGTTGGATATATGTTTAAATTATTGTAATTTCTACTTTAAATGAGAGCATTTAAGGTAGTTTTCTTGTGTCTTTTATTGTTAGAACGTCAATGGAACCACGAGGGAATATAGACTTAAAAAAGGTAGAATGTTTTCACGATGATTTAACTATATATGAATATTAAAAAAATAAGTTTGGGAGGAGGAAATATGCCTACAATTAATCAATTAGTAAGATTTGGTAGAAGCACATCTGAAAAGAAAAAGAAATCACCTGCATTAAAAGGTAATCCACAAAAAAGAGGTGTTTGTGTAAGAGTTTATACAACTACACCTAAAAAACCTAACTCAGCGTTAAGAAAAGTTGCAAGGGTTAAATTAGTTAATGGTATTGAAGTTACTGCATACATTCCAGGAATTGGACATAACTTACAAGAACACTCTATCGTATTAATAAGAGGAGGAAGAACTAAGGATTTACCAGGGGTTAGATATAAAATAATAAGAGGAGCACTTGATACTGCAGGAGTTGTTAATAGAAAACAAGCTAGATCAAGATATGGTACTAAGAGACCTAAATAAATATAAATCATAAGGATGAAGGAGGCAAATCGTGTCAAGAAGAAAACAAGCTAAGAAAAGAGATGTTTTACCTGATTCAAAATTTAACGATATTATCGTAACTAAATTTATCAATGGATTAATGGTTGATGGTAAAAAATCAGTTGCAGAAAACATTTTTTATTCAGCATTAGAAGAAATTGAAAAAGAAACAAACGAATCAGGATATGAAATATTCAAAAGAGCTATGGAAAATGTAAAACCATCAGTAGAAGTTAGATCAAGAAGAATCGGAGGAGCTACATATCAAGTTCCAGTAGAGGTAAGAAAAGAAAGACAACAAACTTTAGCTATAAGATGGTTAGTTAGATATACAAGAGATAGAAAAGAGTATGGAATGATACTTAAACTTAAAAAAGAATTAATAGCTGCAGCTAATAATGAAGGTGGATCAATTAAGAAAAAAGATGACACTTACAAAATGGCAGAAGCTAATAGAGCGTTTGCTCACTATAAATGGTAATAATAGGAGGATATAATGGCTAGAAAAGTTGCTTTAAAAGATACTAGAAATATAGGTATCATGGCACATATAGATGCTGGTAAAACAACTACAACTGAAAGAATCTTATTCTATACAGGAGTTAACCATAAATTAGGAGAAGTTCATGATGGAGCTGCTACTATGGACTGGATGGAACAAGAACAAGAAAGAGGAATAACAATTACATCAGCAGCAACTACTTGCTTCTGGAAAGGACATAGAATTAACATTATAGATACTCCAGGCCACGTTGACTTTACTGTTGAAGTTGAAAGATCTTTAAGAGTATTAGATGGGGCTGTTGCAGTATTCTCAGCAGTTGACGGAGTACAACCTCAATCAGAAACAGTTTGGAGACAAGCAGATAAATATAATGTACCAAGACTTGCATTTTTCAATAAAATGGATAGAGTTGGTGCAGACTTTGATATGTGTGTAAACGATATTAAACAAAAATTAGGTGGAAACGGTGTACCTATACAATTACCAATTGGTGCTGAAGATGCATTTGAAGGTGTAATAGATTTAATTGAAATGAAAGAATATATCTTCACTGATAAACAAGGAGCAGACTATCAAGTGGTAGATGTAAGAGATTCATTAAAAGATGATGCAGAACTTGCAAGACATCACTTAATTGAATCAATTGTTGAAACTGATGAAGAATTAATGGAAAAATATTTTGCTGGAGAGGACATTACAGTTGATGAAATTAAAAGAGCGTTAAGAATAGCTACAATAGCAGGAACAGTAGTACCTGTAACATGTGGTACTGCATTTAAAAATAAAGGTATCCAACCCCTATTAGATGCTGTAGTTGCATATATGCCTTCACCAGTTGATATAGAAGCAGTTAAAGGGATAGATCCTAAAACAGATGCAGAAATTTCAAGAAAACCTGCTGATGAAGAAAAATTCTCAGCATTAGCATTCAAAATTGTTACAGATCCATTTGTAGGAAGATTATCATTCTTTAGAGTTTATTCAGGAGTTTTAGAAAAAGGTTCTTATGTATTAAACTCTACTAAAGATAAAAAAGAAAGAATGGGAAGATTACTTCAAATGCATGCTAATAAAAGAGATGAAATTGATATAGTATATGCTGGAGATATTGCAGCTGCAGTTGGATTAAAAGATACAACTACAGGAGATACATTATGTGCTGAAGATGCTCCAATTATTTTAGAAAGAATGGAATTCCCAGAACCAGTTATTTCGGTTGCAGTAGAACCTAAAACTAAGGCTGACCAAGAAAAAATGGGTACTGCATTAGCTAAACTTGCAGAAGAAGATCCTACTTTCCAAGTTAAATCTGACCAAGAAACAGGACAAACTATTATTGAAGGTATGGGAGAATTACATTTAGAAATAATTGTAGACCGTATGAAGAGAGAATTTAAAGTAGAAGCTAATGTTGGAAAACCACAAGTTGCTTATAGAGAAACTATACTTGGTTCATCAGATGTTGAAGAAAAATATGCTAAACAATCTGGAGGACGTGGACAATATGGACATGTTAAGATTAGAGTTGAAGCAAATGATGGAAAAGGATATGAATTTGTTAATGAAATTACAGGAGGAGCAATTCCTAGAGAATATATACCTGCTGTAGATAAAGGTATAAGAGAAGCTCTTGATTCAGGAGTTTTAGCTGGATATCCAGTACAAGATGTAAAAGTTACACTATATGATGGATCATACCATGAAGTGGATTCATCAGAAATGGCATTTAAAATTGCAGGATCTATGGCAATGAAAAAAGCTTTAAGAGCTGCAAATCCTATCTTACTTGAACCAATATTCAAGTTAGAAATTACAACACCTGAAGAATACATGGGAGATGTTATAGGAGATTTAAATTCTAGACGTGGAACTGTATCAGGAATGAATGATAGAAATAATGCTAAAATTATTTCAGGAGGAGTACCTTTATCAGAAATGTTTGGATATGCAACAGATTTAAGATCTAAAACTCAAGGAAGAGCTACATATTCAATGGAATTTGAAAAATATCAACAAGTACCTAAAATGTTAGCAGAAAAAGTTATTGCAGAAAGAACAGGAAAATAATAAACTAAAGGAGAAAATAAAATGGCAAAACAAAAGTTTGAAAGAAGTAAACCACACGTAAACGTTGGAACAATAGGACACGTAGATCACGGTAAAACAACAACAACAGCAGCTATTTCAAAAGTATTAGCATCAAAAGGATTAG
>NZ_WOEI01000008.1 GCF_009733925.1 Streptobacillus canis
TCTAAATTTATGTTATTATTAGTCATGGGTATACAGTTCCTTTCAATGAATTTAGTCGTTTATGATTGTACTATATATCCTATTTTTTTCAAGTCTTATTTTGGACATTTACTATTTTAATTTAGGAGATTTATCTGAACTTTTTTTCTTTTATTGATAAAAAAAGGCATTTATGCTATAATAAATAGTAAAAACATATAGAATTGAAAGGGGAAAAATGTTTCAAAAATTAGATGAAGTTGTTGAAAAATACGAAGAGATAAATAAACTACTTATGACTCCTGAAGTTTTATCAGATCCAAAAAAATTAATGGAATATAATAAGACTTTAAGTCAAATGTCAGAAATAGTAGAAAAATATTTATCATATAAATCAAAAAAAGAAGCTTTAGAGCAATATAAAGAAGAAATTAAAACAGAAAAAGATGAAGAAATGCTTGAAATGTTAAACATGGAAATTGATTCTATAACAGAAGAAATTCCACATTTAGAAGAAGAATTAAAAATCTTATTATTACCAAAAGATCCTAATGATGATAAAAACGTTATAGTTGAATTAAGAGCAGGAGCTGGTGGAGATGAAGCTGCATTATTTGTTTCTGATATATTCCGTATGTTTACAAGATATGCAGAAAGAAATAGATGGAAAACAGAAATAATTGATAAAAATGAGATAGGTGTTGGCGGACTAAAAGAAATCACTTTCTTAATAAGTGGTAAAGGTGCTTACTCAAGACTTAAATTTGAAAGTGGAGTACATAGAGTACAAAGAGTTCCAGATACAGAAGCATCAGGAAGAATTCATACATCAACTATAACAGTTGCTGTTTTACCTGAAATTGATGATGTAGAACAAGTAGAAATTAATCAATCTGATTTACAAATAGATACATATAGATCAAGTGGTGCTGGTGGTCAACATGTAAACACTACAGATTCAGCTGTTAGAATTACACATAAACCGACTGGTATTGTAGTTACATCACAAGATGGAAGATCTCAAATTAAAAATAAAGAAGCTGCAATGAAAGTATTAGCAGCAAAATTATATGAAATAGAAGTTGAAAAACAAAGAAGTTCTGTTGAAGCAGAAAGAAGAAGTCAAGTAGGAACTGGAGATAGATCAGAAAAAATTAGAACATATAATTACCCTCAAGGAAGAGTTACTGATCATAGAATTAAGTTAACACTACATAAATTAGATGCAATACTTGATGGAGCATTAGATGAAATTATTGATGCATTAATAGCATTTAATCAAGCTGAGTTATTAAAAAATTCAGGAGAAAATTAATATGCAAGACACTTTATTATCTTTGTTAAATAAATCAGTAAAATATTTAGAAAATAAAGGTGTCCCAAAAGCAAGATTTGTTGTTGAGAAAATATTATCTGAAATTTTAGAACTTGATAGAATCTCATTATATTCTAATTTTGAAAAAGTTATCTCTGAGGATGAGAAAAATTTAATCAGAGAGAAAATTTTAAAATATAATGCAGATGAAAAAGAAGAAATTTTATTAGAAACGATAAGAGATTATTTTGAAAAGACTAAAATTTATCTTGATAAAAAAGGTATAAATGAAAGTAATATAATAACTAATATTATTTTTTCTAACTTATTAGATATAGATACTAGTTTATTATTTACAAAATATAATTCTAAAATTACAGAGGAACAAAAAGAAAGACTTAGAGAAATACTAAAAAAAATTGTAGAAAAAAGAATACCTATACAGTATATCTTTAATGAACAAGTATTTTATGGTTACTCATTTTATGTAGACAAGAATGTATTGATTCCGAGGATTGATACAGAAATTGTTGTTGAAAAAGCATTAGAATTGATAAGTAAAATAAAAAATCCTAAAGTTTTAGATATAGGTACGGGTAGTGGAGCTATTGCTTTAACTATTGGACTTGAAAATACTGAAAGTAAAATTTTAGCGGTAGATATTTCTGAAAATGCTTTAAAAGTAGCAAGAAAAAATGCTGAAATTTTAAATGTTCAAAATGTTAAAATTATACATTCAGACTTATTCAGTAATGTTACTTATAATGAATTTGATTTAATAGTATCAAATCCACCATATATATCTCGTGATGAAATAAGTGTCATGGGTGAAGATGTGTTATTACATGAACCAGAATCTGCATTATTTGCAGATGAAGGTGGATTATATTTCTACTATCAAATTTCTAAAGATGCTTTAAATTATTTGAAAGAAAATTCTTATTTGCTTTTTGAAATAGGATATAAACAAGGTGAAAAAGTAAAAGGAATTATGGAAAATTTTGGATATGTAGAGGTTAGTATAGGGAAAGATTTAACTGGAAATGACAGATTTGTTTTTGGTAGAAAGAAAGGGAACAAATGAGAGTAGATGACTTTGATTTTGAATTACCTTTAGAATGTATTGCTCAACATGCAATAGACCCGAGAGATTATTCAAAATTGTTAGTACTTAATAAAAATAATGGTAATATAAAAGATAAGAGATTTTATAATATCATAGACTATTTAACACCAAATGATATTTTAGTAATTAATAGAACTAAAGTTATTCCAGCGAGATTATTTGGGAAAAAAGAAAATGGTGTAGTATTAGAATGTTTTTTATTAAAAAGAATAGGTTTAAAAAAATGGGAAGTGTTATTAAAACCTGCCAAAAGATTAAAGATAAATGATAAACTTATTTTTTCTGAAAGATTATCAGCTAAATTATTAGAAATAAAAGAAGATGGTAATAGAGTTGTAGAATTTGAATTTGAAGGAGTATTTGAAGAGATACTTGATGAACTTGCAGAAATGCCACTTCCACCATATATAACTGAAAAGTTAGAAGATAAAAATAGATATCAAACTGTTTATGCAAAGTCAGGAGAATCAGTTGCAGCACCTACTGCAGGATTACATTTTACAACAGAATTACTACACAAAATTGAAAAAAAAGGTATAAAAATTGTTGAAGTATTTTTAACAGTTGGTTTAGGAACTTTTAGACCTGTTCAGGTAGATGATGTTAAAGATCATATTATGCATAGTGAAGAATATGAAGTTCCGGAAGAGACAGCAAGAATTATAAATGAAGGGAAAAAACAAGGTAAAAGAATTGTTGCAGTTGGTACAACATCAATTAGAACTTTAGAATCTTCAATTGATGAAAATAATAATTTGATTGCTCAAAAATCAGAGACAAGTATATTTATTTATGGAGATTATAAATTTAAAATGGTGGATGCATTAATAACTAATTTTCATTTACCAAAATCTACATTAATTATGTTAGTTTCATCATTTGCAGGTAAAGATTTTGTGATGAATGCATATAAACATGCAATAAAAAATGGCTATAGATTCTTTAGCTTTGGAGATTCAATGTTTATACAAGGAGAGTTATGAGAATTACATCAGGATATTTAAAAAATAGAGTTATACTAAGTAGAATTGGAAAAGAAACTAGACCAACTCTTGAAAGAGTAAAAGAAGCAATATACAGTATAATTTCTACAAAAGTAGAAGATGCTATATTTTTAGATCTTTATTCAGGCACAGGTAATATGACATTTGAAGCTATTAGTCGTGGTGCAAGTAGAGCAGTAATGATAGAAATGGATAAAGAAGCTTTAAGAGTAATTATTGAAAATGTAAATAATTTAGGTTTAGAAAGTAAGTGTAGAGCATATAAAAATGATGCTTTACGTGCAATAGAAATTCTTGAAAATAAAAATGAGAAATTTGATATAATTTTTATGGATCCGCCATATAAAGAAAATTTAACTGTTAATACATTATCTAAGATCTCACAACATAATATTTTAGCTGAATATGGAATAATTATTTGTGAGCACGGAAGATATGAAAAATTAGAAAGTGAAATTGGAAATTTAATAAAATTTGATGAAAGAGAATATAACAAAAAAGTTGTATCATTCTTTAAGAAAAAATAGGAGGAAATATGGCTAAAAAGAATTTTGAATCAATTTTAGAAGAAATTAAAGAAAGTATATCTAAATTAGAAGATTCAGATATTTCTTTAGATGATTCTATCGTTGAGTATGAAAATGCGATTAAACTAATTAAAGAAGCAGAAAAAAAACTAAAAGAAGTAGAAGGTAAATTAGAAGTTATCAAAATTAATGTTGAGAAAGAATAATTGATGGAAAAATATTTAAAAAATTTAAAGAAAAAAGTAGATAAAAATATAAAAAATATACTTAAAAAACATAAATCAATAAAAGAAATTGATGAAATGTTAGAATACGCAGTATTATTGGGTGGTAAAAGAATTAGACCTGCCATTATGTACATGTTAGCTGATATTTTTAATAAAGAATACAAAATGATAGAAAATGAAGCAGTTGCAATTGAGTTAGTACATGCATATTCACTTGTTCATGATGATTTACCTTCAATGGATAATGATGAATATAGAAGAGGAAATTTAACTGTACACAAAAAATATGGAGAATCAAATGCTATTTTAGTTGGGGATGCTTTATTAACACTTGCATTTTCAGTACTTGCAGAATCAGAATATTCAAATAAATATAGTATTGTAGCATTATCATATTATGCAGGACATAAAGGTATGATATTAGGTCAATATCTTGATTTATTATATGAAAATGTAAGTATTAATTATGAAGAATTGATGGAAATCCATATTAATAAAACTGCAATGTTATTAATGGCATCTGTTGAAATTGCTTCTATAAGTTTATCTTTAAATAATGATTCTAGAAATGCATTAAGAAAATATATGCTTTATTTAGGTCTTGCATATCAAATTCAAGATGATATTTTAGAGGTAGAATCTAATTTTGAAAAAATAGGTAAAAAAAATACAGATTTTGAAAATAAAAAATCAACATTCCCAAGTATACTTGGAATGGAAAAATCAAAAGAATTAAAAGAGAAATTTATTAATGACGCTATTTCAATAGCAACAGGAAATGAAAAATTGATAGAATTTGCGAATTATTTATTAAATAGGGAGTATTAATGTTTAGAGAAGAGAAATCGTTCTTTATAATAGACGAATTTTTAAAATATAATTGCATTGCTGCTTTTACTAAAAAAGAGTTAGGTAACATGGCAGATTATATTGACAATGGGATGCCGAAAGAAAATAGAAAAAATGCTTTATCTATTTTAAATCTTAGTGATAAAAAAATTGTATTTGCTTTACAAAAACATACAAATAAAGTAAAATATATAGATAATGAAATGGATGTAAATGAATTAGTAAATATTGATAATATTGATGGTTTTGTAACAAAGAGAAATGATATAGTAATTTTTACTTTTTATGCAGACTGTCTTCCTATATTTATAATTGATAAAAAAAATAAAGCTTATGGATGTGCTCATTCAGGTTGGGTAGGAACAACTAAATTAATGATACATAAATTAATTGATAAAATGATAGAATGTTTTGATTCAAAAAAAGAAGACTTATTAATAGGCTTGGGTATAGGTATTCATATAGAAGATTATGAGGTAGGTAATGAATTTTTAGATAATTTTAAAAATTTATTTCCAAATCATTTTCAAAAGTGTTTTAAAGAATTAAATGGTAAAATATATTATGATAATACATATTTAAATAAATTATTAGCTTTGGATTATGGTATATTAGAATCTAATATTATTGTTGATGATAGAGGTGTAAAAAATGCTTCAACATTTTCACATAGATTAGATAAAGATAATATTGGAAGATCTGCTGCAATAATTTCGATAAAGGAGTAAAATGCAACAAAAAAATAGGTTAATTTCTATTTTTATACTTTCACTTTTATTAATAATGATGAATAATAAAGCTTTAAGTAATACAAGCTATAATTATCAAATTAATAGAATGATTACGACTGTTTTAAAAATAGAAAAAAAAGAAAATGAAGATATAAAGATAGAAAATAATGAAAATAAATTTTTTCTTGAAATAAAAAAAGTAGATAAGAAAAATGTATTTGTATTTTTTTGGAATAAAGTTTTTACTTATAGTAAAATAAATGGTAGAAATAATCTAAAATATCTAGAATAAACAGTATTTTATAATCTAACATAAAAATAAAATACAAGGAGTAGAAATGAAAATAGTTGATATAATTAATAAAATATTTGGTACATCTGATGAAAAGATTATCAAAAAAATGAGAAAACAAGTTGATAAAATTAATGCTTTAGAGCCAGAGATGGAAGCATTAACAAATGAACAGTTAAGTGCAAAAACACAAGAATTTAAAGATAGATTAGCACAAGGTGAAACATTAGACGACCTATTGGTCGAAGCATTTGCTGTAGTTAGAGAAACTGCAAAAAGATTAACTGGAATGAGAATATATGATGTGCAATTAATTGGTTCTATGATTATACATAGTGGTAGAATTGCAGAGATGAAAACAGGAGAAGGTAAAACTTTAATGTCTACTCTAGCAATATATTTAAATGCATTAACAGGAAAAGGTGTACATGTAGTTACAGTTAATGATTATCTAGCAAAAAGAGATAGAGATACTATGGCACATATTTATGATTTCTTAGGATTAACTTCAGGAGTTATCATTGCAAATTTAGATAATGAAACTAGAAGAGCACAGTATAATTGTGATATTACTTATGGTACAAATAATGAATTTGGTTTCGATTATTTAAGAGATAACATGGTACATGATCCAAGTGAAAAAGTGCAAAGAGAACATAATTATGCAATAGTTGATGAAATAGATTCAATTTTAATAGATGAGGCAAGAACGCCTTTAATTATTTCAGGACCAGCAGAAGAAACAACACATTGGTATGATGTTTTTGCAAATGTTGTATTAAGATTGAAGAGAAGTTACAAGACAGAAGAAATTAAAGATAAGAAAAATACTATTATTCCTGATGAAGATTGGGAAGATTATGAGGTTGATGAAAAGGCAAAAACAGTTACAATAACTGATAAAGGTATTAAAAATGTTGAAAAAATATTACAAATTGATAACCTTTATTCTCCACAATATGTTGAATTAACTCATTTCTTATCACAAGCTTTAAAAGCAAAAGAGTTATTTAAGAGAGATAGAGATTATATAATAAATGAAAAAGATGAAGTAATTATAGTTGATGAATTTACAGGAAGATTAATGGATGGGAGAAGATATTCTGACGGTCTTCATCAAGCTATTGAAGCAAAAGAACATTTAAAAGTTGCTGGAGAAAACCAAACTTTAGCGACTATTACTTTACAAAATTATTTCAGAATGTATGAAAAATTATCAGGGATGACTGGTACTGCAAAAACAGAGGAAGAAGAATTTAAACAAATATATAAATTAGGAGTTGTTGTTGTTCCAACTAACAAACCAGTACAAAGAAAAGATTTACCTGATGTTATTTATCAAACAACAAGAGCTAAATATATTGCAATAGTAAATAAGATAATTGAACTATTTGAAAAAGGGCAACCGGTTTTAGTTGGTACTGCTTCAATAGAACATTCAGAATTATTATCATCTTACTTAACTAAAGCAAGAATACCTCATGAAGTATTAAATGCTAAATATCATGAAAGGGAAGCTGATATAGTTGCTCAAGCTGGTAGATATAAAACAGTTACAATAGCTACTAACATGGCAGGACGTGGAACAGATATTAAACTTGGAGGGGATCCAGATTCATTAGCTGTTAAAATAGCTGATCGTGGAACACCTGAGTATTATGAAGCATTTAAAACATATGAAAAAGAATGTTTAGAAAATAAGAAAAAAGTACTAGAAGCAGGAGGATTATTTATTTTAGGTACTGAAAGACATGAAAGTCGTAGAATAGATAATCAGTTAAGAGGAAGGGCTGGACGTCAAGGAGATCCAGGAGTTTCTGAATTCTATTTATCACTTGAAGATGATTTAATGAGATTATTCGGTGGAGATAAGTTAAAATCTATGATGAAAGCTTTAAATATTCCTGAAGAAGAAGATATCAGACATAAGAGAATATCAAAAGCTGTTGAAAATGCTCAAAGAAGAATTGAAAGTAGAAACTTCTCAATTAGAAAGAGTTTAATTGAATATGATGATGTTAATAATAAACAAAGAGAAGTAATCTATAAGCAAAGAGATCAAGTATTATACAATGAAAACTTAAGAGAATTAATTTATGATATGATTGATAATACTGTAGTTTCTACAGTTTCTGATTTACTTTCACCAAATAAATCAGAGTGGGATTTTGAAAGTTTAAATTCAAAAATATATGAAATTTATGGATTTGAATTACCTGATTCAGTATATCATGCAAATAATTTAGATGAAATTTTTGATATTTTATATAATGAAGTAAAAGAAAGATATGATAATAAAGTATTAGAAATTGGAGAGGAACAATTCTCTAAAATTGAAAGATACATAATGTTAGAAGTATTAGATCAAAAATGGAGACAAAACCTAAAAGACTTAACTGAATTAAGAGAAGGAATTAATTTACAATCATACGGTCAAAAAAATCCAGTTAATGAGTATAAAATTGCAAGTACAGATGTTTATAATGATATGATAGATGGAATAAATAGAGAAACTACATCATTCTTATTAAGATTAAAACTAAATGTACCTGAAGAACTTACAAATGTAAATGAAGAAGCAGTAGAAATTGTTGAAGAAGAAAAAGAATTTGTTAGTAGAAGAGAAAGATTAGAAGATAATGAATAATCAGTGAAAGAGAATTTTTTATAAATTCTCTTTTTACTTAAAGGGAGTGAAAAAATGATTGATAGAATTATAAAATTAGAAGATATATATGAGGTAATGTATTCTGAATTATATAATAAAAAAAATGATTTAGAATTATGTAATGAAAAAATATTTGAGAATGCAATTATTGATGAAAAGACAAAATTAAAGAGTTTAGCCAAGATAAAATTTGAGATAAAAAAATATTTTTATAATCTACCATTTATTACATTATTTAATGAATTTAAAAATGATATAAATTTCTTAGAAAAACATACATATTTTACTGAAAGTTTAAATAGACTTGAAATAACAAAAGCAACAAATTTGATAAATAAAGAAAATATGCATGATTATCAAAGTATTATAATACACTCAGATATTTTATCTAATCTACAAAATAGATTAGTTTGTGATAAAGGATGTCCTTTAAATTCAAGTAAAGTAGAGGATGAATTAAGATTAAAAATCATATTAAATAATGAAATAACAAAAAATGAAAATGGAGAATATATTTCATATGTAATTGGTAATAAAATATTTGATTTTAATGCTAACTTAACTAATGTTGAAATAGATAATGTTGCTAAAACGACAGTTAATTATAATTTAAGTATAAATAAAAATATAGACCATACATTAATAAAAATAACTAGAATTATTAGTAAAAACTAATCATATATTTAATATATGTTTAAATATATCTAATATACTTGTATTTTTTAGAAAATTGTGTTATTATACATCTAGAATAAATTTTGGAGGAAATAAAAATATGATAAATAAAGTAGTTACATTTAACAAAAATATGATGCACATGTACTAGAAGCTTGTATCTAAAGGGTACAAGCAGTTTGTGTTTGTGCCTTAAATGTAACTACATAAGTCAGGCACAAAAGCCTGACTTTTTATTATATTTAAGGAGGAGAGATGTCGTACTTAGTAATTAAAGACTTAACAAAAAAGTTTAAAGAAAAAGTAGCGGTAAAAGATGTAAACCTTGAAATATCCAAAGGTGAAATATTTGGGATAATTGGTTTATCAGGTGCTGGTAAATCAACTTTAATTAGAATGATAAATAAATTAGAAAAACCTACTGAAGGTACTATTTATCATGAAAATACTGATATTTTCCAATTAAATGATGTTGAAACTAGAGAATATAGAAAGAAAACTTCTATGATATTCCAAAGTTTTAACCTTTTATCTTCAAGAACAGTATTTGAAAACGTTGCTTTACCTTTAGAGATTTCAAAGGTAAGTAAAAAAGAGATTAATGATAAAGTAAATGATTTATTATCTTTAGTTGGACTTGATAAATTTAAAGATGAATATGTAAATAATTTAAGTGGAGGTCAAAAGCAAAGAGTTGCAATTGCAAGAGCATTATCAACTGATCCAGATATATTACTTTCAGATGAATCTACATCAAGTTTAGATCCAATTACTTCAAACTCAATTTTAGAGTTATTAAAAGATATAAACAGTAAACTTGGGATTACAATAATATTAATTACACATCAAATGGAAGTAATTAAAAAAATCTGTGATAGGGTAGCTGTAATGAAAGATGGAGAAGTAATAGAAGTATCGACTGTAAAAGAATTATTTATAAGTCCTAAAACAAAATTTGCAAGAGAACTAATTAGTGATCTTAAAATGGAAGTTCAAACAGGTAAAGCAAATACATTAAATTTAATATTTGATGGTGAACAAGCAGATAAATCATATGTATCTATTCTTACTAGAGAATTTAATCTTGATATAAATATATTAGGAGGTTCAATTGATACTCTAGCAAGTGGAGTAAAAGTAGGACACTTAAATGTGAGTATTGAAACTGACAATATTGAAGAAATAATTACTTGGTTAGAAAAAAATGGTATTAAAGTAGAGGTGGTAAAATAATGATTATGAAAGCAATAATAGAGACGATGTATATGATAATTGTTTCAATATTAATAGCAAGTATAATTGGTTTACCATTAGGAATATTACTTTCAATAACTAAAGAAGGTTCTATTTCAGAAAATAAAACTTTAAATAAAATTTTGGATCTAGTAATTGTAAATATTACAAGATCAATACCATTTGTTATCTTAATTGTATTATTAATACCTTTATCTAGATTAATTGTAGGTAAATCTTATGGAACAACAGCATTTATTATTCCACTTTCAATAGGTACTGCGCCATTTGTTGCAAGAATAATTGAAAATGCATTAAATGAAGTAAGTTATGGATTAATGGAAGCTGCAATTTCTATGGGTGCTACAAACAAAGATATAGTATTAAAAGTATTAATACCTGAAGCAATTCCATCTATAGTTAATGGTTTAACTTTAACATTAATATCTTTAGTTGGATTTTCTGCAATAGCAGGTATAATAGGTGGTGGAGGTCTTGGAAATCTTGCTGTAATAGAAGGTTTTCAAAGAGGAAACTATAAATTAATGTATTTATCAACATTTATATTGATAATAATAGTTCAAATAATTCAGTTTATTGGAACTAAAATTGTAAAATTTATTGAAAAGAAAAGAGGTAGGTAGAATGTTTAAAAAATTATTATTAGCATTTTTAACATTTGTTGCAGTATCATGTACTGGAGGAAAAAGTACTGAAGCTGAAACACAAAAATTAGTATTAGGAGTTTCACCAATTCCACATCAAGAAATTGTAGAATTTGTGAAAGAAGATTTAAAAGCGGAAGGTGTTGATTTAGAAATAGTTGTATTTAACGATTATGTACAACCGAATATTTCATTAAAAGATGGAAGTATTGATGCAAATTATTTCCAACATGTTCCTTATATGGAATCATTTGGAAAAGAAAATAATATTGATATGGTAAGTGCAGGTGGAATACATTTAGAACCTTTAAAAGCATATTCAGAAACTATTAAAGATGTAAATGAAATTCAAGATGGAGCAGAAATATTAATACCAAATGATCCTACAAATAGAGGAAGAGCTTTATTATTATTAGATGCTGCTGGTTTAATTAAATTAAATGATAGAGAAAAATTAGATTCTAGTGTTGCAGATATTGCTGAAAATCCTAAAAATTTAGTAATAACTGATTTAAATTCAGAACAAATAGCTCCAAGATTATCAGAAGTAGCTTTAGCAGTAATTAATACTAATAATGCATTAGCTGCAGGTCTTACTAAAGATAAAGCAGTTATTGTTGAAGGAAAAGATTCACCATATGTTAATATTATTACTGTTCTAAAAGGGAATGAAAATGATGAAAGAGTTAAAAAACTAGTTAAAGTATTACAAAGTGACAAAGTAAAACAATTTATAGCAGAAAAATACAACGGAGAAGTAGAAGTTGGATTTTAATAGTTAAAAAACTGCATCAAAATGATGCAGTTTTTTTATTGACAATTGTAAATGATATGATAGAATAAAAATAACAAAATATAGGAGATGATACAATGAAAAAATTACTTTTTGGATTAACATTATTTTTAACATGTATTTCAAATGCAGAAGTTAAAAGTGAAAAAATAGAAATTAAAAATGGATATTATTCTATTCCTGCAGTTTATACTTATAATGACGAAGTTAAGAATGCTCCATTAGTTGTAATGTTACATGGAACTGCATCAAATAAAGATGAAGTAAATGGAACATATATTAAAATGGCAAATTCATTAGCTGAAAACAATATTTCGAGTATTAGATTTGATTTTAATGGTACAGGAGATTCAAAAGTAAATTATTTACATTATACTTTAACATCAGCAACAAATGATGTAGAAAAAGTAATTAATTATTCTAGAATTTTAACTTCAGGTAAAATTGGGTTATTAGGATGGTCTCAAGGTGGTACAATTGCTTTATTAAGTGGAGATAATAAAAATATTGACTCTATTGCAACTTGGGCAGGAGCACTAAATATGTTCACTAAACAAAGAATGAAAGAATATGAGGCTTCGAAAGAAATGGGATATTTTGAAAATACTTTCCCTTGGAGAGGCCCATTAAAATTTTCACATCAATGGTATTCAGAAGTAAAAGATTTAGATATTTTATCTGAAATCAAAGAAATTAAAGTTCCTATATATGCAGTGGCTGGTTTAGAAGATGATGTAGTAAATCCAAATGAAGCAGATTTAATTGTTAAAACAGCTTCAAATAAATTATCACGTGTTGAAAAAATAGAAAAAGCAGATCATATTTTTTATACATTTGATCCAATAAAATCAAAAATTGATGAATTAGTTTCTAAAACGACTAATTGGTTTATTGAAAGTTTGAAATAATGAATGTAAAATATCAAGAAATTATTGAATATAATATTGAAAATATTGTTGAGATCTATAATTCTGTTGGTTGGACTAATTATACAGAAAATATTGAAATGTTAAAAAACTCTTATGAGAATTCTTTGTTCATTTTAGGGGCATATCTAGATGAAATGTTAATAGGTTTAATTAGAGTAGTAGGAGATGGGTATTCGATAATATATATTCAAGATATTATTATTAAACCAGAATATCATAGAATGGGAATAGGTAGTACTCTTTTAGAAAAGATACTTAAAAGATATAAAAATACATATCAAAAAATTTTGACAACAGATAATACAGAAAAGACTTTAAAATTTTATAAATCGTGTGGATTTTTAGCTGTTGAAGAATTAAATTGTAAAAGCTTCATAAAAATATTTTAGTAAATAAAAGACTAAGTTATATTTAATTGACTTAGTCTTTTTTGTTTAGTATAATTAAGATATATAAAAACAAAGTGAGAGTGAAATAATGGAAAATAAACAAGAATTTACATTGAAAAGGTTTTTACCTTTAATATATATGATTACAGTATTATTAATTGCATTACTTGCATTTAAAGTATCAATTTATTTACTACCTTTTGTTATTGCATTTATAGTTGTAACAATAACAAGAGGGCCAGTAAATTTTTTGATGGAAAAATTGAAATTTAATAGTAAATTTGCAAATATTACCGTAATTTTATTATTTTATATGGTTATACCGGTAATACTTATTTTACTATTAATAAGATCATATAATGAAATTTACAATTTTTCAAATTGGTTGATAAAAAATGTAGATACAATCAAAGAATTAGCAATTAAATTAACAGAAAAATTTGATTTTTTTGAATCTTTATTACCGCCAGTTGCTATTGTTTCAATTAAAAACTTTATTGCATCTATGATTGGGAAATTAACTAATTTAGGATTTGTAATTGCAAATAATATTTTATCAATTACATTAAAATTACCTGTTATTTTGGTTTATGTAATTATTACTATAACAGCTACGTTTTTAATGGCAAGTGATATTGAATCGGTTAATAATTTTTTTGATAAACAATTTCCTAAAAGTTGGTTAGATAAGTTTAGATTAATAAAAGTTGATGTAGTAGAGGTTGCATATCAATATTTAAAGGCGCAATTAATGTTAATTACATTATGTTTTATTGAACTTATTATAGGATTAAGTATAATTAATTTAGTTGTAAGTCCTATTAATTATGTATTTTTAGTTTCAGTGTTAATTTCTGTATTTGATGCATTGCCAATACTGGGTGCTGGGGGAATATTGGTACCTTGGTCAGTGTACAATTTATCTACAGGAAATTATGCATTAGGAATAGCAATATTATTATTATATTTATTTATTACAATTACACGTATGACATTAGAGCCACGTATTTTAAGTAAAAATTTAAGTGTAAATCCATTATTATCTTTATTATCTTTATTTGTTGGATTTAAACTATTTGGAGTAGTTGGGTTTTTATTTGGACCAATATTATTAACAATAATGACAATATTATTTAAAGAAGAAATTAATAAAGGATTCTTTAAAATATTAGCAGGAGAATATATAGAAGAAAAATAATTTAATATACATATCATATTGATATGTATATTTTAATAAAGGAGAAATATGAGAAAATTATTAGCATTATCACTAATACTAGGAATACCAGTTGGTTATTTTTTTACAGACCAATTTGTATTAAAAAATCAAATTAATGAAGAAATTATATCAGTAGAAAAAGGTGACACAATAAAGAAAATATATGATAAATATAATTTCAATTATACTATTTTAGATAAGATATTTTTAAAACTTAATCCCAAATTGTCAAATCTTAAAGAAGGGATGTTTAAATTTGAGAATACTAACATTTCAAAATTTGAATTATTAAATGGTTTACAAAAACCATATATTGATAATGTTATATTGACAATTCCTGAAGGATTTACTCAAAAACAAGTATTTGCAAGACTTGAAAAGTTAGGTTTAGCAACAGAAGAAGAAATGTTAAATGCACTCAATTCAGTTGATTTTCCTTATTATCATGAGAAAGATAATTATGATGGATATCTTTATCCAGAGACATATTTAATTCCTAGAGGAACAAAACCTTCCCAAATTGCAGAAACTATTTTGAATGAGTTTTTAAAACAATTTCCATCGGAAGATTATCCAGATAAAAAGAAATTTTATGATGATATTAAATTAGCTTCAATAGTTGAATTTGAGACAGGAGAATTAGAACATAAAGCAAAAGTTGCAGGAGTTTTTAAAAAGAGATTGAGAATAAATATGCTACTTCAATCAGATGCAACTTTAAAATATGAATTAGGTAGAATGGCATATAAAAAAGAATTAATGGAAAGTAATTCATTATATAATACGTATAAACATAAAGGATTACCGCCAACACCAATATGTAGTCCATCTAAAGAAACAATAACTGAAACTATTAATGCAAAAGAGGATAAATATTTATTCTTCTTTATGGATGGAGAAAATACATATTATTCTGAGACTCATGATGAACATTTAAGAAAGAGAAGATCAATAAAATGAGAAAATTAAGATATATACTAATCCTACTTTTTATATTTTCTTGTTCTAATATTGAAAGAACAAATACAAATAGAAATCAAGAAATTAAGGTAGTAAGTAATAAAGAGGTAAATTTAAGAGATGACATTAGAGTTAGATTAACCAATCTAGAAAAGAATAATTTAAATATTGAATTAGATGAAAATATGTTATTAAATGAAAATGTTCCATATAGTTTAAATATAAGCTTAGAAGGTTTAGAAGATAAAGTGTATATGGATGGTAATTATTATGAAAATATAACCATTAGTAATAAAACTGGTATTATAAAAATTGGGAAATATTCATTTTATGGAGATATGCTAATTAAATCAGTTGATTCAAAGTTAATATTAATTAATACATTAAATATGGAGAAATATTTACTAGGTGTAGTACCCTTTGAAATTCCTGCTTCTTTTCCAATAGAAGCATTAAAAGCACAAACTGTTATAGCAAGAAGTTATGCATATAGAAATATTGCAAGAAATAAAAAAGACTTTGATGTATATGATAGTACGTTATCTCAAGTGTATCAAGGAATACCTACAAAAAATGTTGATAATGTTAGAAAAGCAATTAAAGAAACAAGTGGAGAAGTAATATTATATAACAATAGAATAATAGATGCAGTGTTTCATTCATATAGCGGTGGTTATACAGCAAGTGCAAAAGAAGTATGGGGTAATGAAGTTGAATATTTACAAGCAATAGAAGATAATTATTCTAAAGGGGTACATTCGACAGTTTTAAATTGGGAATTTCAAATTGATAAAGAAAGCATACTTGAAAAAGTGGGATTTGAAGTATTTGATTATGATATTAGTTTTACTGAAAGTAATAGAGTATCTAAATTAATATTATATAATGAAGATAAAAGTCAAGAAATGCAATTTACAGGTAATTCATTTAGAAAGGCTTTTTCATTATCTAAAATAAAATCAACGGCATTTACGATAGAAATAAATGATCGTGGTATAAAAGTAGTAGGTTCTGGATATGGTCATGGAGTTGGGTTCTCACAATGGAGTTCTAAAACTATGGCAACAGATCATAATATGTCATATATTGATATAATTAATTTTTTCTATAGAGGAGTTAAAGTAGCAAAGAAAGGGGAATAGAATGTTTAGAAAATTTATATTAGAAAATAAATTGATTGAAAAAAATGATAAGATATTAATTGCATTTTCTGCAGGTCCTGATTCTGTTTTTTTGCTTGAAAAATTGTTAGAAATAAAGGAAGAATTTAATTTAAAAATACATTTAGGATATGTAAATCATAACTTTAGAGATGATGTTTGGAAAGATATTGAATTGGTAGAAAAAATTGCTCAAAAATATCATTTAGAATTTACAATTTTAAATATAAAATTAGACATTTTTTCTGAAGAAAGAGCTAGAGAATTAAGATATAAAGTGTTAGGAGAATTGAAAGATAAACTTTCATTTGATAAAATTGCAACAGGACATAATAAAACAGATAATGCTGAAACAATAATTTTTAGACTCATTAGAGGAACAGGACTAGATGGTCTAGAGGGGATAAAGGTTAGAAGAGAGGATATTATTAGACCGATATTATATATATCTAAACAAGATATTTTAAAACAGGTATATAATGAATATATAGTTGATAAAACAAATTTAGAAAATAATTATAGCAGAAATAAAATTAGAAATTTGATTTTTCCAATATTTGAAGAAATAAATTCAAAATTTATAGATAATATAGTAAAAATACATCAAAATATCATAAATAATAATGATCAAAAATATGAGTTTATAATTAATAAACTAAAGGAATATAATATTTCTCTTAACACAAAAAAAATAAATCAAATATACAGTATTCTTGAAAAAAATGAAAGTAAGATTATAGACTTAGGAAATGGATTTGTATGGTATAAGTCTTATGAAACAAATTCTATAATTAAACAATCTGATTTATTTAAAAATGAGGATGAACTAATTTTAAGTATTGATAAAGAGCTTGTTTTAAATGGATATACTATAGGTTATACGAATTCAACTGGACTTGAAAAAATATTAAATAAAGGGTATAATATAGTTACTTTAGATACCTTTAAAAAAGATTCAATATTTAATATTAGAACAAGATTAGATGGAGATAAGCTAGGTAATAAAAAGTTGAAAAAATTATTTATTGATAGTAAAGTTGATAAATTAGAAAGAGATAAGATACCTTTAGTAATTTTTGAAGATAATATTATTATGGTTGGGAATCTTTTTAAATTAAAAACTAATACTACATTAAATGAATATTATGTATATATTAGGAGAAATGATGGAAAATAAAAATATAAATGAAGATGAGATTTTTGATAATCAAGAAGAAAAAAAAACTGATGATCAAAATCAAGAAGAACCAAAAGAGGTTGAGAAACCTAAGAAACCAAAGAAAAAGGTATATATTTCTGATGAAGAAAATGCTGAAGAAATTAAGCGTAGAATAGAAAGTTTAAAAAATAAAAATAATAATGTTTCATTTAGAGTGAAACCTCCAGTATTTTTCTTTTTAATCTTAGTTATTATATCTACACTTTTCTATTTATATGGAAATAAAACACCTTTATTTGATGAAAAACGTGAAATAAGTTATACACAATTTGTTACGAAAGTTAGACAAGGTGAAATTACTGAAATTAGAGAAGGTGAAGAAACTTTAACTGGAATAAAAAAAGTTGCTGGAAAAATAGATGTTTTTGAAACTAATAAATTAACTGATAGATTAGGACAAGATACTAATTTAATGGAAGTTGCAAAAGAGAAAAATGTTAATATAATTGTATTAGGGACTCCAATTTCAACTATAATAAGTAGAGCTATTTTTAGCTTTGCACCAATATTTATGTTACTATTCCTTATGTATTTCATTAATAAGAAAATGATGGGTGGTTCTGGTGGAGGAATGGGAAATCCATTTAACATTGGAAAAGGAAAAGGAAAATTAAGTGAAAGACCAAATGTTAAGTTTTCAGATGTTGCTGGATTAACAGAAGAAAAAGAAGAATTAAGAGAAATTGTTGAATTCTTAAAAAACCCATCAAGATTTGAAAAAGCAGGTGCAAGAGTTCCAAAAGGTGTTCTATTATTAGGTGAACCTGGTACTGGTAAAACTTTACTTGCAAAAGCAGTTGCAGGTGAATCAGAGGCTGCATTCTTCCCAATTTCAGGTTCAGAATTTATAGAATTATATGTTGGGGTAGGAGCTTCACGTGTAAGAGAATTGTTTAAAGATGCTAAAAAAGAATCACCAGCAATTATTTTTATTGATGAAATTGATGCTGTAGGTAGAAGAAGAGGACAAAATAAAAATGGTGGTGGAGGTAATGAAGAAAGAGAGCAAACTCTAAACCAATTACTTGTTGAAATGGATGGATTTGAAACAGATCAAAGAATTATAGTAATGGCAGCTACAAATAGAGCTGATGTATTAGATCCTGCTTTATTAAGAGGTGGAAGATTTGATAGAAGAATTGAAGTTTCAAGACCTGATGTTAAAGGTAGAGTAGAAATACTTAAAGTTCATAGTAGAAATAAAAAATTAGCAAGTGATGTAAAACTTGAAGATATTGCAAAAATAACTCCAGGTTTTGTTGGTGCAGATTTAGAAAACTTATTAAATGAGGCTGCAATACTTGCTGCTAGAAAAAATTCTGATGAAATAACAATGGAAGATTTAGATGAAGCTGTAGATAAAGTAGGAATGGGTCTAGGCCAAAAGAGTAAAATTATTTCAAAAAGAGATAAAGATATGTTAGCTTACCATGAAGGTGGACATGCATTAGTTGCTTCAATTATACCTGGTGCAAGTAAAGTTCATAAAGTTACTATTATACCTCGTGGTGATGCAGGTGGATATATGATGCCACTTCCTGAGGAAACATTAGGTAAAACTAGAAAACAAATTTTAGCGGAAATTAATGTTTTATTCGCCGGTAGAGCAGCAGAAGAATTAATGATGGATGATATTGCAACAGGAGCATATTCAGATATAAAGAGAGCAACTGAACTTGCAAAATTACTAATTTCAAGTGTAGGTATGAGTGATTTAGGACCTATAAATTATGAACATTCTGATAATGGATTTACAATGTCATCTGATATGAGTAATGAAACTGCAAGAGAAATAGATCTTGAAGTAAGAAGATTATTAAAAGAAAAATATGATGAAACATTAGAACTATTAAAAGAGAATAAAGAAACTTTAGAAAGAATAGCAACATTATTAAAAGAAAAAGAAACAGTAACTGGTTCAGAAATTAGAGCTTTAATTTCTGGTTTAACAGTTGATGAAGTATTACAACTTAATGATGAAGAATTAGAAAAATATTATTAAAATATAGTGTATATACCTTGACAAAGTCTCAAAAATTTTGTAGAATAGAGTGTATTAATACGAAATTACATGTAATGACATAATTACAATCAAATTATGTAGAAAGGAGCTCAAAATGGCAGTACCTAAGAAAAGAACGTCAAAAGCGAAAAGAAATATGAGAAGAGCACATGATTCAATCAATGCTCCACAATTCGTAGTTGAAGCAAATGGTAGTGTAAGAAGACCTCACAGATTAAATCTTGAAACAGGTGAATATAGAGGAAGAAAAGTACTAAAAGCATCAGCAGAAGAAATAGTTGAATAAATAAAATACATCTTTTAGATGTATTTTTTTTAATTTTTTAGGAATTTATTTCATAGAAAAAATGTTGGAATTATGATATTTTTCTTTATAAATATCATGTTTATTTATTTTTTATTTAGTTTAACGGGATCAAGTTCGTATAATTTCTTTACAGCTATCCTACTTTATTTATTTTCTTTATTTATTGCTTTATCACCAATTGGTGAAAGTATAATTAGATGGCAATTAGGATGTAAAAAAGTTACAGACCCAGTTATAAAAGAAAGATTAGATAGAATTTTTTATGAAGTTTATAATAAGGCTAATATTTCTAATCCAGAATTAGTAGATGATATTGAAATTTTTATGACTAATGATATGTATATGAACGCTTTTGCAACAGGTAGAAAAACTATTTGTATGACTAGAGGGTTATATGAAAATCTAGATGATGAACAAATTGAAGCTGTATTAGCTCACGAGTTTTCACATATTTTATATAAAGATACAGATCTTTTATTAATTATAATGGTTAGTAATATTATAATGAACTTTGTTTTAATTATTGCAAGAAGTTTAGCTCATGTATTTGCAGTAAATATGTCTAAAGAAAAAGGTTATTCGTATGCACGTTCTAGAATAATGATAGATTTACTAATTTCAGGAGTATTTCAAATTTGTACTAAACTTGGAGTAATGTTAGTATTAACGTCAAGTAGAAATCAAGAGTTTGTTGCTGATGGTTATGATAAAAAACTTGGTTATGGAATACATTCGCAGAAGTACTGTACATACTTAATCAAGGTAATGTAGGTAAACATAGTTTAGCTCAAACTTTAATGCCTTCACACCCAAGTGTAGGAGAGAGAATTGAAAAATTAAGAGAAACATAAAATTAAGGTGATTAAATCACCTTTTTTTATTGTATTTTCAAATATTTTAGGGGACTATTTTTATTCACAAAATATGCAAAATATGATATAATTTAAAAGCATAGATTTAAATAAGGGGTATATATTATGAATAAAAAATATGAAGTTTTAGAGTACCATAAAATACTTAATAATTTAATAGATAAATCAAAATTGGAATCTACAAAAGAAAAATATATAGATTTGAAAATTTTCACTGAAAAAAATGAACTAGATAAAGAATTTTCATTATTACAAGATCTTTTAGATTTCTATAAATTTGATGATGGATTCGATTTAAATCAATTATCAAATATAAAAAGGTTTTTAAAACCAATTTCAATTTTTGGTAATTATTTAGAATCAGAAGATTTAGATGAATTAAGAAAAAATTTAGTTACATATAGAATTTCAAAATCAAGAGCTAAAAATGTAAGAGATAAATATAAACAAATATGGAATATATTTAAAGATTTAAATGACTTAAAGGATGTAGAAAATTTTATTGATGAAGTTGTAGATGATAGTGGAAGTATTAAAGATAATGCAAGTTTAACATTAGTAGATATAAGAAAACAAAAAGCTATTATTTTTAATAATATAAAAGAAAAATTTGATGCATTAATAAATAATAAAGATACACAAAGAGCAATACAGGATAAAATAATTACTAAAAGGAATGAAAGATATGTTATTGCAATTAAAACAGACTTCAAAGGATTAGTAAGGGGTATAGAGCACGATAGATCTTCAACTGGCTCAACTTCTTTTATTGAACCATTAAATGTAGTTTCATTAAATAATAAATTAAGAGAATATGAAGCAAGAGAAAAAGAAGAAATTAGAAAAATTTTACTTAGATTAACAGAAATATTAAGAGGTAAACTAGATGATTTAAATGTAATTTCGGATGTATTAGAAAAATTAGACTTTTTAAATGCAAAAGTTGAATATGCATTAGAAACAAAATCTAATATTCCTAAAATTGTAAATCATACTAAAATACATTTAGAAGATGCTAGGCATCCTTTTATAGATCAAAATAAAGTAGTACCTTTAACTTTTGATTTAGATGAAAATGATAAAGTTATGTTGATAACTGGACCAAATACAGGAGGTAAAACAGTAACATTAAAAGTTGCTGGTTTATTTACATTGATGGCTTTATCTGGTCTTGCAATACCTGCAAGTGATAAATCTATTATTGGAATGTTTGATAATGTTTTATCTGATATAGGAGATGAACAAAGTATAGAACAAAGTTTATCATCTTTTTCATCACATGTTAAATCAATATCTGAAATATTAAATGAAGCTACTTCAAAATCTTTAATACTTTTAGATGAATTAGGTTCTGGAACAGATCCTAGTGAAGGAGCAGCCTTTGCAATGGCGATAATAGATCATATTTTAGAAAGAAAAATAAAAGCTTTAATTACAACACATTATAGCCAAGTAAAAGCACATGCATACACACATCAAGGTATAAAATCTGCTTCTATGGAGTTTAATGCAGAAACATTATCACCTACATATAGACTATTAGTTGGTATACCTGGTGAGTCGAATGCATTAATTATTGCTTCAAAATATGGAATTAGCAAAGAAATAATTGAAAATGCTAAATCATATATAAGTGAAGATAATAAAGAAGTTGACAAAATGCTTGCTTCAATCAAGGAACAAAATGATACATTGGAAGCAATGAATCTTGAAGTTGAAAAATTAAAACAAGAGCTTGCAGATGAAAAAGCTAATTATGAAAATAGGGTTGCAGAGTTTGAAAAAGAGAAGAACAATGTATTAAGAGATGCATATAAAAAAGCTGAAGACTATATTAAAGACATGCAAAATAAAGCAAAAGCTTTAGTAGATAAAATAAATTCTGATAATGTTAAAAAAGAAGAAGCAAAAACTCTTCAAAAAAATATGAATATGATAAGACAATATATTGAAGATAGTAAAAAAGAAAATGTTGTTGAAAAGAAATATACAAAATCAGATATAAATTTTGAAGTAAATGAAGAGGTATTAATTAAAACACTTAATCAAGTTGGAAAAGTTTTAAGAATTATTCCAGAAAAAAATTCACTACAGGTTCAAGCAGGTATTTTAAAAATTACTGTTGCTATTGAAGATGTGGCAAAAATTCCTAAGAAAAAATCACCACGTACTACAAATGTTGTAAATGCGAAAGTAACGCAAGTAAAGGGTGAAATTGATGTTAGAGGAAAAATTGCTGAGGAAGCAATATTAGAAATCGAAACATACTTTAATAGAGCGATATTGAATGGATTTACAACAGTAGCTATAATTCATGGTAAAGGTACTATGGTACTTAGAAAAAAAATACATGATTATTTAAAAAAATCAGTATATGTAAGTGAATTTAAAGACGGTCATCCTAGTGAGGGTGGACTTGGAATTACAATTGTAACTTTAAAGTAGAGGGGTAATTATGAAAATATATAATAGTTTGAATAATAGGTTAGAAGAATTTGTACCAATTAATAAAAATAAAGTTGGGATTTATGTATGTGGTCCTACTGTATATAATTATATTCATTTTGGTAATTCTAGACCTGTTATTGTTTTTGATACTCTTGCCAGACATTTTATAAATCAGGGGTATGAAGTAGAATTTGTACAAAATTTTACAGATATTGATGATAAAATAATTAAAAAAAGTGTAGAAGAAAAACTATCATTTGATGAAATATCTTCTAAGTATATTAATGCATTTATGGAAGATATTTCTAAATTAAATATATTAGAAACTGTGAAAAGACCAAGAGTTAGTGAATATATACCACAGATAATAAATATGATAGAAACATTAATAAAAAATGGATATGCATATATATCAAATGGCGATGTTTTATTTAGAGTAAATAAATATTCAGAATATGGTAAATTATCTAATCAAAGATTAGATGATTTAACAGTTGGTGTAAGAATAGATAAAAATGATGATAAAGAAAATCCTTTAGATTTTGTACTTTGGAAAAAGAAAAAAGAAAATGAGCCTTATTGGGAATCACCTTTTTCACAAGGTAGACCAGGATGGCATATTGAATGTTCAGTAATGAGTAGAGAGTTTTTAGGTGATGATTTTGATATACATGCTGGAGGAATTGATTTATTATTCCCTCATCATGAAAATGAAAGAGCACAAAGTGTATGTTTCTGTAATGAGAAATCTAAATTTGTAAAATATTGGATGCATAATGGTTTTTTAGAAATAAATGGTGAAAAAATGAGTAAATCTTTAGGTAATTTTATTACATTGAGAGAAGTTTTATCAAATTATTCAGGTGATGTAGTTAGATTCTTTATGTTATCAACTCATTATAGAAAACCAATAAATTATTCAAATGAAAATTTAGAAATATCTAAAAAAACATTGGATTCTATAATTGAAACAATTGAAAGATATAAAGGGTTACAAGGGGGAACAAATAATTCTAATTCTGAAATAATTAAAGAAATAGAGTTATTCGAAAAAGAATTTAATGATGCACTTAATGATGATCTAAATACACCACTTGCAATATCATGTATACATGATTTAATTAAAAAGACAAATATACAATTAAACATTTCTAATTTTAAAGAAATTGAACAAGTAGTAAATATTTTAGAAAAATATATTATTAATGTATTGGGGATAAAAATGGAAAAAAATATAAATGATGAATTAAGTGAAAAATTAATAGAATTATTAAATATAATTAGAGATGAAGCTAGAGCAAATAAAAATTATGTTCTTTCAGATATGATACGTGATGAATTATTAAAACTTGGAATTAAAACAGCTGATAGAAAGGTAAAATAGATGTTTAAGAAAAATTTTATAAAAAGAATAATTAGATCTCTTAGAATTAATAAGAGTATATCTATAGATTTAGGTACAGCAAATATTCTTATATATGATAAACAAGAAGATAAAATTGTGCTTAATGAGCCATCAGTTTTGGCTAGAGACAAAAAAACTGGTAAGGTTATTGCAGTAGGTAAAGATGCAAGAGAAATGTTAGGAAAGACTCCTGATAGTATAGAAGCAATTAAACCATTAAAAGATGGAGTAATAGCCGATTTAGATGCAACTCGTGAAATGCTTTCACACTTTATGTATAAAATTTATGGTAGTTCAATTTTTAAACCTGAAGTAATGATATGTGTTCCATTAGAAGTGACACCAGTTGAAAGAAAAGCATTATTTGATTCAGTAAGTGGTGCTAAAAAAATATATATTATTGAAGAAGGAAGAGCAGCAATTATTGGTTCTGGAATTGATATTTCAAAACCTGCAGGAAATATGGTTATAGATATTGGTGGAGGTTCAACAGATGTTGCTATACTATCGTTAGATGAAGTTATTGCTTCAAAATCTATAAGAGTTGCTGGAAATAAATTTGATGAAGACATTGTTAGGTATGTTAGAAATAAATATAACTTGTTAATAGGTGATAGAACTGCTGAAAAGATTAAAAAAGAATTAGGAACAGCTTTATATGAAAAAGAGCCTAGAGTAATGACTATAAAAGGTAGACAACTAGAAATTCAAACGCCTGTTTCTTTAGAAATTAATTCTAATGAAGTTTATGAAGCTATTAAATCATCACTTTATGCCATAATTAATGCTACAAAAGAAGTTTTAGAAAAATCGCCACCTGAATTAGCAGCAGATATTTTAGATAACGGTATTGTTATGACAGGAGGAGGTTCTATGATAAAAGATTTTACAACTTTAGTTGAACAAGAAGTAAAAGTTAAGGTATATTTATCAGAACATCCTTTAGATTCTGTTGTATTAGGTGGAGGAAAAGCATTTGATAATAAGAATTTATTGAAGACTTTACAGATGAGAGAGAACTAATATGAATCTATTTGAAAATGAAGTATTAAACTTGAAAAAAAGTGCAACTTTTATGCTCTTTGCAGACAATAGAATCTCGTTGTTTGAAAAAGCAAAAGAATTTGCAACATTATTAATAAATGAATCAAATAAAGAGATACTGACTCATCCTGATGTTAGATATTATAATGAATTAAAAATAGATGATGTTAGAGATATAATCATAACATCTGTTGAGAGTCCTTATATTTCAGATAAAAAAATATATATAATTGATTCTATTGAAAATACAAAAAAAGAACCTTTAAATGCTTTATTAAAAGTAATTGAAGAACCTCCTAAGAATGTATATTTCATATTATTAACAAGAAGATTAGAAATATTAGAAACAATAAAATCTAGATCAATAATTTTAAATTTAAACTTGAATATTGATACAAAATTAATTGAAGATAATTTTTTTATGTTTAATTTGCTTGAGAACAATCTAGATTATTTAAATATTTATTTAGAAAATAAAGATAAAATAGATTTAGATTTGTATAAGGTAGATAACTTTGATAAAGTAATTAATTCAATAAAAAATTTTTTTGATGAAATAAATATATTCACGCTACTCTCATATCAAAATGCAATAGAGTATTTAGTAAAAGAAATTAGATTTAAAAAGGAAATAGAAGTAATTAAATTTAAAGACGAATTATTGTCGATTTTATTAGTATACAATGATAATAAAAAGAGTAGAGAAAGAGTAAAAACTTTCTTTCAAACATCAATTAATAAATATTCTAAATTAAAGAGAATAGAATACCTTGATGAATTAATAGAATATAAGTTAGCAATTAATTCTAATGTTAACTTAAAAGTGTTAGTCTTATTATTTATTATGACTTTATCAAAAAATTAAAGAAAATGGTGACGAAAATGTCTATAGGAATTTTTGACTCGGGTATGGGTGGTGTAACTGTATTGAATCAAATTAGAAAAGAATTTCCTGATGTAGAAATTCATTTTTTTGGAGATACAGCTAGATTACCATATGGAGAAAAAACAAAAGAACAAATAATACAATTTTCAAGTGAAATAGTTGAGTTTTTAAATAATAAAAATGTGGAACTAATAGTAGTTGCTTGTAACACAGCAACTTCACTAGCTCTTGAAGAATTGAAAGAAAAATATGATATAAATATTATTGGAGTAATTGAAGCTGGAGTTAATGGTGCCTTAAAAAATAATACAAAAAATATAGGCTTAATAGCTACTACAGCAACAGTGAACTCACATAAATATAGTGGTACAATTAATGAATTAAACTCTAATATAAAAGTAATAGAAAAAGCATGCCCATTATTTGTACCTATTATAGAAAATGGTAATATTTCTGGAGAAAAAGTAGAAAAATTAATTGAAGAATATGTTGGTGATTTAAATAGTGATATTGATACATTAATTTTAGGATGTACACATTATTCGATTTTAAAAGAATCAATTCATCATAAATATCCTAATTTAAATATTATTGATCCTTCAATTGAAATAGTAAATATTATTAAAAGTAAAAAGTTAATAAAAAATTTACATGAAAACGGAAAAACAACTTTCTATGTATCTGGAGATAAACTACAATTTAAAAACAATTTAAAGAGAATATTCGATATAGAAACAGATAATATTTTCAGAGTAAAAGGAGAAGAATAATGTACGAATATTTTGAAGGTATATTAAGTATTAAAAATTTAAATTATGTTGTAATTGATATAAATGGAGTAGGATACAAAATATATACTTCAATAAAAACATATGATAAGTTAAACTCAATAGGTGAGAAAGATAAACTATTTATTCATACTATAGTTAAAGAAGATGATATATCATTTTTTGGTTTTAAAACAGAATTAGAAAGAAGTATTTTTTTAGAATGTATAGCAATAAATGGTATAGGTGCTAAAAAAGCAATCGCTATTTTATCTAATTTTGAATTTGAAGAATTAGCTGCAATAGCTTCTTCTAAAAACTTTAAAGAATTAGCTAAAGTTCCAGGAATTGGAATGAAAAAAGCGGAGAAAATAATGGTAGATCTTGCTGATAAACTAGAAGGATTAAGTATTACAAGCTCTGCAGCTAGTCAAGATATTTTAGAATTATATAATAAAAAAGAGAATTTAAGATTAGCACTAGAATCTCTAGGATATGAAAAAATAAATGTAAATACATATGTTGAAGATAAAGAAATTAAAGAATTAAGTATGCAAGAATTAATTAAGTTAGCTTTATTAAATATAAATAAAAAGAAAAAGTAGGTGAAAACATGAATTTATCGTGGATATTAATAGTAATTGGAGCAATGATGTGGGGTATAGATGGAGTTTTATTAACACCTCGTTATTTCCAATATGGATTATATAATGTTGTTTTAATCGTTTTTATAGCTCATTTAATACCATTTATATATATGAGTATAACTAAGCCTAAAGATATTAAAGCTGTTAAGAAAATAAAATCTTCAGATTTTTTATATTTCATCTTAATTGCTTTATTCGGAGGTACTATTGGAACACTTTCAATAGTTAAAGCTTTACAACTAAGTGAATTTAATCCATATAGTTTAGTTATATTAATACAAAAATCTCAACCAATTTTTGCAATTTTATCTGCCTATATTTTATTAAAAGAAAAGATAACGCACAAATTTAAAGCAGTCTTTGTAATTTCATTGCTTTCACTATATTTCTTAACTTTTGGACTAAACAGTCCATTCTCTATAGAAATAAAATCAATATATCCTGCAATTTATTCATTAATTGCCGCAATTTCATTTGGTTTATCAACTACATTTAGTAGAAAAGTCGCTATGAAATACAGTGCTAGTTTATCAACTTATGTTAGATTTATGCTAACAACTGTAATCACATTATGTATATTATTATTTAATATGACTCAAACTAAACAAGATTTATTATATTTTATAAGTACTAAAGAAGTTTTAATTCTCGCTTTAGTTATATCAATTTGGGGTATGATTGCAACAAAATTATACTATAGAGGTTTACAAAATACGAAAGCTATTTATTCAACAGTTTCTGAACTTGCGTTTCCACTAACGTCAGTATTTATTGATATGTTTATATTAGGAAATGTTTTAGAACCTGTTAGAATAATTGCTGGATTAATCTTATTAATAAGTATAGTTTATTTAAATGTAAAGAATGAATAAAGGAGTTTAAGATGGAATATATTAAAATAAGGGGTGCAAGAGAACATAATCTTAAAAATATTGATATTGATATACCGAAGAATCAATTTGTTGTAATTACAGGAGTTAGTGGTAGTGGAAAATCATCTCTTGCATTTGAAACAATATATTCAGAAGGTCAAAGAAGATATGTAGAAAGTCTTTCAGCATACGCTAGACAGTTTATAGGTCAAATGAAAAAGCCTGAATTAGATAGTATTGAAGGATTATCACCTGCAATATCTATAGAACAAAAGTCTGTTTCTAAAAATCCTAGATCTACAGTTGGAACTATGACTGAAATATATGATTATATGAGATTATTATGGGGGCATATTGGTAGTGCACACTGTCCTATATGTAAATCATTAGTAAAGAGACAAAGTATTGAAGAAATAACGAATGAAGTTCATTCTAAATGTAAAGATAAAGATAAATTAATATTTTTATCACCAGTAGTAATTGATAAAAAAGGTAGTTTTAAAAATTTATTCATAAATCTTTCAAGACAAGGTTATTTAAGAGTTAGAGTTGATGGTACAATATTAGAATTAGATGATAGTATTGAACTTGATAAAAATAAAAGACATAATATTGAATTAATAACAGATAGAATCGTTTTTAAGGAAGAAAATATATCAAGAATAAATGAAGCTATTGTTAATGCAACGAAATTTTCAGATGGTAATTTAATTGTAAATATTAACGGTGTAGATTATAAATATAGTGAAAATTTTGTTTGTAGTAATCATCCAGATGTATCATTTCCGGAAATAAATCCAAGATTATTTTCTTTTAATGCGCCTTATGGTGCTTGTGAAGAATGCAATGGGTTGGGTTCATCATTAGAAGTTAATATGGATGCGATATTGTTAGATGAAAATTTATCAATAAATGAAGGAGCTTTATCAATAGTAGGTGGAAGTTCTCCAACATCTTGGACATGGAAACTATTTTTAGCCTTTTTAAAAGGTCATAATATTGATCCAGATAAACCGTTTAAAAAATTAACACAAAAAGAAAAAGATGTTATTTTCTACGGCAGTGATAAAGAATATCATTTTTCAATTCATACTAAAGAGTATAATTATGATGGAATGAGAACTTTTGAAGGATTAGTTAATCTTGTAAAAAGAAGACATAAAGAATCTATGAGTGACTCAAATAGAGAAGAAATACAAAATAGATATATGATAGAAATGAATTGTTCAAAGTGTTCCGGTAAAAGATTAAATGATACAGTACTTGCAATTACTATAAATGATAAAAGTATTATAGATGTTACAAATATGAGTATTGTAAATGCTCTAAATTTCTTTGAAAATTTAGTTTTAACTGAAAAAGAAAAACAAATTGCAGAAGAAATATTGAAAGAAATAAAAAGTAGATTATCATTTCTAATAAATGTAGGTCTTGATTATTTATCTCTTGATAGAATGACAAAAACTCTTTCAGGTGGTGAATCACAACGTATAAGACTTGCAACTCAAATTGGTTCAAGACTGACAGGTGTTATTTATGTATTAGATGAACCTAGTATAGGTTTGCATCAAAGAGATAATGATAAACTTTTAAAAACTTTAAAGGATTTAAAAGATATTGGAAATACTTTAATTGTAGTAGAACATGATGAAGATACTATGATAGAATCTGATTATTTAATAGATATTGGCCCTGCAGCAGGAAAATTTGGTGGAGAAATAATAGCATGTGGAAAACCACAAGATGTAATTAAAGAAGGTAAGTCTTTAACTGCTAAATATTTAAATAAAGAAATTGAAATCGAAACACCTAAAAAGCTTAGAAAATCTAAAGAATATTTAAAAATACATAATTGTTGTGGTAATAATCTTAAAAATGTTGATTTAAAAATACCATTAGGAATATTTACAGTTGTTACAGGTGTTAGTGGAAGCGGAAAATCTAGTTTAATTAATCAAACACTATATCCAATTCTGCATAATCATATAAATGAAAAAACTATGTTTCCATTAAAACATGGTAAAGTCGAAGGTATTGAAGAAGTTAATAAGGTAATTAATATAGATCAAAGTCCAATAGGTCGAACTCCAAGATCTAATACAGCAACATACACAAAAATATTTGATGATATTAGAGGTATTTTTGCTGAAACAAATGATGCAAAAGTTAGAGGATTTGATAAAGGAAGATTTTCATTTAATGTTAAAGGTGGAAGATGTGAAACATGTGCAGGGGCAGGTATTAACAAAATTGAAATGAATTTTTTACCTGATGTATATGTAGAATGCGAAATGTGTAAAGGGAAAAGATATAATAGAGAAACTTTAGAAGTAAAATATAAGGGGAAAAATATTTCTGAAGTTCTTGATATGAGTGTTATAGATGCATATGAATTTTTTGAAGCCTTTCCTTCATTGAAGAGAAAACTTCAAACATTAATTGATGTAGGAATGGACTACATCTCATTAGGACAACCTGCAACTACATTATCAGGAGGAGAGGCCCAAAGAATTAAACTAGCATCTGAACTTTCTAAGGTAACAAAAGAGGGTACTATGTATATACTTGATGAACCAACAACAGGTTTACATTTTGAAGATGTAAGAAAATTATTAATTGTTCTTGATAGATTAGTATCGAAAGGTAATAGTGTTGTTGTAATAGAACATAACTTAGATGTTATTAAATGTGCTGATCATATAATTGATATAGGACTTGAAGGTGGAGATAAGGGTGGATATATTGTTGTAGAAGGAACACCAGAAAAAATTATGAAAAATAAAGATTCATATACAGGGGAATTTTTAAAAAGATATTTAATTAAATAGGAGGAAATATGTACATTAATGAAGTTGTAAAGAATTTACAAATATCTATTATCAGACAAATATCAGCTAGAATGCCAGAATTTAAAAATGGTATTAATATGACTATAGGAGAACCTGGTAATGATATACCACGTGAATTAAAAGAATACATGGCAGATATCACTTTAAATCAAAAGATTGGTTATACAAATACAGGTGGTGCAATTGAATATAGAGATGCTGTAGCTAAATATTATAACAAGCTTTATGGATCTAATTATACATGGAAGAATGCTTTAGCAAATGCTGGATCTACAGAAGGAATTTCTTCTTTCTTAAGAACCGTATTACAACCCGGAGATGAAGTTATTATGCCAACTCCTACTTATCCTGGATATGAACCTAATATACTACTTATGGATGCAGTTCCAGTGTTTATTGATTTAAGACATACAGATTTTCAACTAACTGCTGAAATCTTAGAGCAATATATAACACCTAAAACAAAAGTAATCATTCTAACATATCCTAATAACCCAACAGGGACAGTTATGCCTTTAGAAGAAATGGATAAAGTTGCTGAATTATTAAGAAAACACGAAATTTATTTATTAAGTGATGAAATTTATTCAGTAATAGCATTTGATGAATATCATTCTTTTGCTAGATATACTGATTTAATTGATAAAATAGTTGTAATAAACGGATTTTCAAAATCACATTCAATGACAGGGTATAGAGTAGCATATACACTTGGTTCAGAAGAAATTATAAATAATATGAATAAAGTTGGACAATATACAATGACTGGTGTTAATACAGTTGGGCAATTAGGAGCTATTTATGCTTGTGAGCACATCCCAACAAGAGAAGATGTAATTGCTGAAAATAAAGCTAAATTAACTCGTATGATGAATGGATTAAGAGAAATCGGATTTAAAGTAATTGAACCTAAAGGGGCGTTCTACTTATTTGTTGACTATACAATGTTTTCAGATAAAAACTCTCTAGATTTTGCTTTAGATGTTTTAGAGAAAACTGAATTAGGGATAGTTCCAGGTATTTGTTTTAATGTAGAAGGATTCTTTAGATTATCAGTTACACAAAGTGATGAAATTATAGATGAAGCTATAAATAGATTAAAAAAATATGTTGAGAAAGAATGCAAATGAGAAAAAATGATATAGTCAATCTTGAAATTGTAGGTATTGATTTTCCATCTAAACCATATGGTTATTTAAAAAATGATGAAAGAAAATGTTTTGCGAATACAAATGTTGTTCCAGGACAAATAATACAAGCTAGAATTGGTAAGATAAAAAATAATAAGATAGAATTAAGAGATATAGTTGTTTTAGAGAGCAATCAAAATGTTTCTAAACCATTTTGTAATAAATTTAATATTTGTGGAGGTTGTGCTTTTCAATATTTAAATTATGAAGCACAAGCGAATCTAAAAACAAATTTAGTCTATAAATTAATTGATAATACAATTAAAACAAAAAATTATGAAAAATTTCCAGTTGTTACAATGGAAAAAGATAAAGAATATAGAAATAAAATGGAGTTTAGCTTTGGGAATGAATATAAAGATGGTCCAATAATACTTGGATTACATAAAAAAAATTCGTTTCATGACATTGTTAATGTAAATGAATGTCAATTGATGGATGAAAACTTCAGAAAAATAACTAAATATACTAACGATTTTTTTTCTACAAGAAATATAAGTTTCTACCATAGATTAACTCATGTAGGTTTTTTACGTAATTTAGTAATTAGAAAAGGTGAGAAAACAAAAGAAATTGGAGTAAACATAGTTACTACATCACAATCTGAGAATTATGAAATTATAGATGAATATAAAGAAGGATTATTAAATCTTGAATTATCAATGGATTTAAAATCTATAATTCATACTATTAATGATGATAAATCCGATTCTGTTAAGGCAGATAGTGAAAGAATTTTATATGGGAAAAGAGATATTTCAGAAGAATTATTTGGATTAAATTTTAAGATTAGTCCATATTCTTTCTTTCAAACTAATTCATTTGGTGTTGAAAAATTATATCAACAAGTTATCAATAATTTAAAACTAATTACAAAGGAAAATGATAAACCAGTAGTTTTTGATTTATTTAGTGGAACAGGGACTATAGGTCAAATAGTTGCTAAATATTCAAAAGAAGTATACGGAATTGAATTAGTTGAAGAAGCTGTTGTTAAAGCAAATGAAAATGCAAAAGAAAACGGTATTTCAAATGCAAAATTTATCGCAGGAGATGTATTTGAAAAATTAAGAGAGTTTGATGAGGTAAATATAAAGCCTGATATATTAATACTTGATCCACCTAGAAGTGGAGTTGGTGAAAAAACAATATTAAAATTAATAGAATATAATACAGAACATATAATATATGTATCGTGTAACCCAAAAACACTTGCAGAAGATTTAAAAATTTTTGAAGATAATTCATATATCTTAAAAAGAGTAGTCTGTGTTGACATGTTTGGTTATACTCCACATTTAGAAACGGTAGCACTATTGTCCAAACTTGATGTCGATAAGCATATCAGTGTTAAAATTGAGCTGGATGAACTTGATTTGACAAGTGCAGAGAGCAAAGCGACTTATGAGCAAATCAAGGAGTATGTATTGAATAAATTTGGTTTCAAGGTTTCGACACTATATATTGCACAGACAAAAAGAAAATTTGGAATTGAGGTAAAAGAACACTACAATAAATCAAAAAAAGAAAATCAAAGAGTTCCACAGTGTACTCCAGAGAAAGAAGAAGCTATTATGGATGCTCTGAGGCATTTTAAAATGATATAGCAGAAAGGTAGTATGTTCTATGAGATGGATAATAAAAATAATCTTGTTTCCAATCAGCTTATCACTAAGTATCCTCTCGGCATTTTTGACATTTTTACTTGCCATAGGAACAACAATACTGTATTTGTTAATGCTTATGTGTATCCTTGTTGGGGTTGTATCACTATTTCAAAAAGATTTTTCAATAGGTATAGAAGCACTGATAATAGGATTCTTATTAAGTCCATACGGAATACCGATGATTGGAGAGGCAGTCATAGCTTTTTTACAAGGGATTAATAAAGCGATAAAATCAGTTTAAATCAAGAAGTGATAAATTACAATTTACAAGTGAGAATAAAGTTGAACAACGCTGGATCAACGATGCATGACAATCGTTTCACGTAGCTTTAACCTTTATTCGGACGTACAGAGAGCAGACGATATTGTCTTGAAGAATAAAACAAATCAATCTGTAAATCATATTGATAAATCAAAATAAATGATATGATTATTTTAAAATATAAAATGGAAAGGAGTAATTTTTATGTTAAAATCTTTGTTTGATAGAAATTGTGAATTGATAGGGTGGATAGAGCCAGGAAAACATATATTTAATTGCAACATGGACTGGATAGCTTATATTTCAAGAGGTCGTGCTTGGTCATCTGAAACAGGCAATTGGATAGGACCAGTAAACGAACTTGTTTGTCTTGATACTAGCGGAAGGGTTATTGCGTGGAGTACAGGCTCAACTATTAGGGGAACTGCACGTCCTGCCAGACCTGCACGTCCTGCTAGACCTGTAACACCTGTTGGAGGATGGTCAAATTTATCTATAAATGAATGGCTCAATCAATAATTTGTACTTAACATCAGCAAAAGCGGTAAGGCTATAAGGTTTACCGCTTTTTTGTGGGAAGGGAAATTTTATATGTCAGATTTTCAAAAGTGTGGAAACCGTATCATAGGGAGCGATCAATCCCTGTTTGTAAAATAAAAAAATTCATAAAAATAGTTACCAAAGGCGATAGAGAAAAAACTATCGTCTTTTTCTTTGCAAATTTTTAAGTAGGGAGGTGGTTCTGTATGGACTTTGACTATTTCTATAATCGTGAAGCAGAGTGATTTAACTTTCTGAAAGTACCTGAAATATTGGTAGACGGAGAAGAATTTAAAGGACTGTCTGCTGAAGCAATTATCCTTTATTCCATGCTTTTGAAACGAACAGGAATGTCCTTTAAGAATAACTGGATAGATAAGGAAGGTAGAGTATTTATCTATTTCACAGTCGAGGAAATTATGAAAAGAAGAAATATTTCAAAGCCTACTGCCATAAAAACATTAGATGAGTTAGACAGCAAAAAAGGGATAGGACTGATTGAAAGAGTAAGGCTTGGACTTGGTAAGCCGAATGTCATATATGTCAAAGACTTTATGAGCATATTAGTGGTAAAAGAAAATGACTTGCAGAAGTCAAAAAACTTTACATCAGAAGTCAAAGATGTTGACCTCAGAAGTAAAGAAAATGAACTTCAAGAGGTTAAAAATGTTGACCGTAACTATATAGAGAATAATAAGAGTAAGTATAGTAAGAGAGAATATAGTTTTGGGGAAAACGGACTTGAAACATTTCAAAATGTCTTTTTAAATGATGAAGATATAGGCGAATTACAAATAAAAATGGCAGGAGAGCTTGATAACTATATTGAGAGATTATCAACCTATCTTCAAAGTACCGGAAAGACATATAAAGACCATAAAGCAACAATCCTTTCTTGGTTTTATAAAGATCAAGGAAGTAAGAAAACATCCAATATCCCTACATGGGAGGAATATAACAAAGGAGTACATCTATGAATAAGGAATTAAAAAAAGTGATGATAGAAGATGTGGAATATAGTTTTGATCCTGAAAAAGAATATATCAAGGACGGACATGCCTACTGTAAAGTGTGCAATGAAAGAAAAGATGGGAAAGCATTAGAGTTTTTCGGAAAGCAGATGATATTTAAGACTGCTTGTAAATGTGATAGAGATAGAGAAGCACAAGAAAAAGAAAGACAAAAGCAGCTTGAAATCGAGAGATTAAAAAGTATCTGCTTCACATCCATTATTCAGTGGTCATACACATTTGAAAATTATCAGGGAGAAGAAAATCAAAGCCTTATCATTGCAAAGAACTTTGTAAAAGACTATGAGGAAATGAAAAAAGAAAATATCGGACTCCTTTTTTATGGCTCAGTAGGTAGCGGAAAGACCTATCTTGCCTGCTCCATTGCAAATAACCTTATTGAACAGTATCGAATAGGCGTTAAAATAAGAAATTTTTCACAGATTATCAATGAACTGCAAAAGGGAGGATTTGATTTTGACAAGAACGCATATATTGAATCCCTTGTAAATACTTCCGTTCTTATCTTGGATGACTTAGGAATAGAAAGAGATACAAGCTATGCCAAAGAGCAAGTATATAACATTGTTAATAACAGGTACTTAAAACAGAAACCGACTATCTTTACCACTAACCTTTCCTACGACACAATCCAAAATTGTAAGGATAGCGTAGAGTATCAAAGAATCTACTCAAGAATCATAGAGATGTGTATTCCTGTTATGGTTGTAGGAGAAGATTTTAGAAAGGTTATTCAAAAGGACAAACTGAATCGGAATAAGGACAGACTGCTGAATGGAGGTGAGAGAAGTTGATCAATGAAGAAATAGCAAGAAAAACACTGAATATGGAAGTTAGAGTTGCTAAAATAACAGGAAAGCTAATTCTGAACTTGTTAAAGAAATTGATGAAAGAAGCAGAAAAACTTGGAGGACTTGAAAAGCTGGTTAATACTAACGGAAATGAAGTAAAGCTAAAAGATATGGTTAAAAAGGGGCAGCTTGAAGAAATTCCAGTTGAAGAAGCAGAGCTTAAGGAACTCAAAAAGGAACTTAATCGGTATGGGGTAAAGTTTTCAGTCATGAAAGATAAGGAAAGTGGGAAATACTCAGTATTCTTTCAAGCTAAAGATATGAAGGTTATGGACAAAGCATTTAAGCATGCCCTTTTAGAATCAGAAAAGAAAACGGAAAGGAAGGAGTCCATTCATAAGAATATTGAGAAGTTCAAGGAGATGGCTAAAAACTCTGTTTCCAAAGATAAAATCAAGAATAAACAAAAGGAGCAGAGCCTATGATAGATAAAATGTTAAAGGACATCAAAGGCTTATTTAAGGTGCAAGATAAGGTAAAGCTTCTAAAGCAGAACATTCCCTATCTTGCATTTTTCTATTTAGGAAACATCTTTGCCCATCATGTGAGAAGCTATACCGGTGGTGATGTCATAGATAAAGTCTTTCAAGGGATATTGGAGATCAACACGATGAGTTTTCTTCCAAGTATTCATCCGGTGGATATTTTAATGGGCATAGGAGTGGCTGCTTTAATTAAATTTATTGTCTATACCAAAGGTAAAAATTTAGACAGGGGAAAGAGTATGGCTCAGCAAGATGGGGAAATAAGAAAGATATTGAGCCATACATGGATGAAAAGTTTCAAAACAATATCTTGCTTACCCAGACAGAACGCCTAACTATGAATGGTAGACCGGCTAATCCAAAGTATGCTCGTAACAAAAATGTACTTGTAATCGGTGGATCAGGAAGTGGTAAGACAAGATTTTATGTCAAACCTAACCTTATGCAGATGCACAGTAGCTATTGCGTAACTGATCCAAAAGGAACGATAGTCCTTGAATGTGGCAAGATGCTTGAAGACAATGGATATGAGATTAAAATCTTAAATACCATTAACTTCAAAAAGAGTATGAAATACAATCCTTTTGCCTATATTCGTTCTGAGAAAGATATTCTGAAATTGGTACAGACAATCATTGCAAATACGAAAGGAGAGGGAGAAAAAGTAGGTGAGGATTTTTGGGTGAAAGCCGAAAAACTCTACTACACAGCCCTTATAGGATACATCTTCTATGAAGCTCCAAGAGAAGAAAAGAACTTTGCAACGCTCCTTGATATGATAGACGCTTCCGAAGTCAGAGAAGATGACGAAACCTATATGAATCCGATAGATAGGCTCTTTGAAGCACTTGAAAAGAAAGAACCTACACACTTTGCAGTAAAGCAATACAAAAAATATAAATTGGCTGCGGGAAAAACGGCAAAATCTATTCTTATCTCTTGTGGTGCAAGGCTTGCTCCATTTGATATTAGGGAACTTAGGGACTTGATGAGTGAAGATGAACTTGAGCTTGATACACTCGGAGATAGAAAAACGGCACTCTTTGTTATTATCTCTGATACTGATGATACCTTTAACTTTGTAGTATCCATTATGTACTCACAACTTTTTAATCTCTTATGTGATAAGGCAGATGATGTATATGGCGGACGATTACCTGTCCATGTGAGATGCTTGCTTGATGAATTTGCAAACATCGGCTTAATTCCAAAGTTTGAGAAACTTATAGCAACAATCCGTTCCAGAGAAATATCAGCAAGTATCATACTTCAAGCACAATCTCAGTTAAAGGCAATCTATAAGGATAATGCCGATACAATCGTAGGTAACTGTGATAGTACCTTGTTCCTTGGTGGCAAGGAGAAAACTACACTTGAAACACTGGGAAAAGAAACGATAGATTTATATAACACATCGGAAACAAGGTCAAATCAAAAGTCTTTCGGACTTAATTATCAAAAGACAGGTAAGGAACTGATGAGCCAAGATGAGATTACTGTAATGGACGGTGGTAAATGTATTTTTCAGCTTAGAGGTGTAAGACCTTTTCTTTCAGATAAATTCGACATCACAAAGCATAAGAACTATAAGTTCTTAGAAGATTATGACAAGAAGAATGTGTTTGATATTGAAGAACATATAAAGAGAAAAGGCAAGGTTAAGCTTAATAGAAATACGGTAATTACAAGATTGTAAGATTTACTGTTATAACTATATGGTCGAGGGTATATTTGATATAATAGAGCTAGATAAATTTGAATTCATAGGAGGTAACGATGAACAAGATTACTTGTATTTGTTTAGGTGTGAAAGATATGGAAAGGTCAATAAAGTTTTATAGAGATGGTTTAGGATATAAGACTGATTGCAGAGAAAATAATCCGTCAGTATGCTTTTTTGATACTCCGGGAACAAAGTTTGAACTATTTCCTTTGGAACAATTAGCAAAAGATATTGATGAAAATAATCCACCAAAAGGGAATGGATTTTTAGGAATTACATTAGCCTACAATGTTGAACATAAAGAAGATGTACAGACTGTAATTGCATTAGTAAGAAAAACAGGTGGAAAAATTGTAAAAGAGCCACAGGAAGTTTTTTGGGGTGGATATCACGCATATTTTTCGGATTTAGATGGATACTATTGGGAAGTTTCAAGGGGACCGAATTTTCAATTTGATGAAAATGGATTGCTGAAATTTTGAGGATAAATAGGGAAAGAGTATGCCATAAAGTAAGGAATATTTGATTTGGAAGGAGGTAATCATGGTGAATGAATTTAATAAATTTGTTCGTGAGATTTTTTCCGCAGCAGGTGATATTGTCATAAAATCCATGATGGGCGGATACCTTATATATTTTAACGGTAAGCTGATAGGTGACATTTGCGATAATGAACTATTTTTAAAGAGAACGCCGACATCGGACAAACTTCTTGTAGACTCAGAATTGCGTTATCCGTATAAGGGTTCAAAGACATTGATGTATGCATTCGACAGATTTGAGGATATGGATTTGATTACTGAACTACTGAAAGGTATGTATGCGGAACTGCCAGAAAAGAAACCCAAGAAAGCTAAATGACACAAACAAGCTTCAGTTTGTTGAACTGAAAAATTGAATACTAAATGCGTAAGACGATAGAAAAGAAAAAATCTATCGTCTTTTTTCATGCCTATTTTCAATTTATATTGCGATCAATAAATAGGGGAAACTCGCTAATTAGTGAACTAGTATTTCAAGTAGCTTTCACTAATATATACACGACAAAATGCTAATTCCCTTAAATATGTTAAAGACAATAAAGGAGATAAGATGATAAGGATCAGAAGTCCAACTAAGAAAAAACTAAATAGTAAGAGTATCAGCGATTGGAAAAGTAATACTTCTGGTCGCTTTTTTTATTGAAATGAAAAGGAGAAATTTAAAAAGATGAAACAAGAAATGATTAACATCAACGCCAACTTATTGGCGGAACCAACTTTCTCAAGCTTTGAAAAAGACGGAGAAACGGTAGAAGTTGCAAATTTTACGCTTGTAAAAAAGTACGGTAAGGGTAAGGAGTATATCAACTGTGCAGCTTATGGAGAAAAGAGTGATATTCCAAAAGACTTTAAGCAGGGAGATTTTGTAAAGCTCTTTGGACAAATCAGAACTTCCATTGATGATAATGGTAAGGAACATACTAACATCAGGATACTTTCTTCAAAACTGTTAAAGGCAAAGGAACAAATGAAAGGACAAGAAGAAAAGAAAGAATCTGTTCTTGGAGCTATCAAAAAGTATCAGGCTGAAGATAAGGAAAAGCCTAAAGAAAAGAAAGAAGCAAGCAAAGAAGCTGAGAGATAAGCTTATGGTCGGTGTGGTCTTAGGACTGCACCGACTCTTTTTTATTTGCAAGAGTTCGAATAAAGAGAATATATTTATGAAAAAAATACATTTTATGGTATAATACAATAAATGAATTGATAGAAAAGGCAAAAGTTAGTAAAAGCACATTCTATAAAATGAAAAATGAACAGAATGTAACTACGGATGTTTTGCTTAGAATTTGCAATGCTTTAGATTGTGATATTGACGAAATAATTGAGTGTATAAAGCAATAATAAAAAAGGAGAATGGAGAATGATTTTAAAAAAGATGAAAGTTAAAAATTTTAGGTTATTAAAAAATTTTGAATTGGATTTTAAAGATGAATTGTCGTTAGTTATAGGTAAAAATAATTGTGGAAAAACATCAGCTCTTATTATTTTGGATAAGATGTTAAATTCATCTAAAGTGATGTGGGAAGATATAAATTTGGAATGTCAGAAAGAATTTTATGAAAAAATAATTTATTTTGATATATCTGAGCAAGAGAAAGTTACATCATTAGAAACTGTTAATCTGCAATTATTTATTGAGTTTGATGATAATGATTCATATGCAAATATTCAAAAATTCATGATGGATTTAAATCCGGAAAATAACATTATAGTGTTAGAATTTATTTCGTTAATATCTTTAAAAAAAATTATCGAATTAAAAAACATTATTAGTGAAAAAAATATTGAAGATTTTAAATCATTTTCCAAATTTATGAGTAAGAATTTTGCAAACTTCGTTGAAACGAAAAGATATTCAAGAGGGTTTGATATTGAATCAAACCAAATAACGCAAGATAGATCAGAAGAAATTGATAATAAGGATATTCAAAAAGTCATTAAAGTGGCAGGAATAAGAGCTGATCGAGCGGTTTCTAATGATGATCGTAATCATGTTTTATCAGGTTTAACTGGTAAATATTTCAGTTCTTATAAAGCTGCAAAAGATGAAAGTGTGTTGGTATTTACAAAACTTGAAGAAAAATTGGAGCAAGCCGATAAAGAATTATATAAGATTTACAATGGAGAAAAAAGTGAAAGTGGAGAAGATATTGATGGAATTTTTAGTGATGTTATAGATGTTATAAAAACTTATGGTGGTGTAGAAAACGGAATTGATATAGCAATAGAGTCATCTATTTCAGAGAAAAATTTATTGTCAGATAATACAAAATTAAGTTATAGACAAGGGGGAGATTGTTCACTTCCAGAAACATATAATGGGTTGGGATATTTGAATTTAATTGGTATTTTATTTGAGATTGAAACCAAGATACAGGAATTATTTGAACAACCAGCAGATATAAATCTCTTATATATTGAAGAGCCTGAAGCACATACACACCCTCAGTTACAGTATATATTTATAAGGAATATTAAATCTCATATCAAAGCACATAGAAAAAAGTTGTTGGAAGACAAGAATAAACAGTTGCAGATTTTAATCACTTCGCATTCATCACATATAGTTTCTGAATGTAACTTTGATGACATTATATATTTAAAGAAAAACGGGAATACAGTTATAGCTAAGAGTTTTAATTCTTTAAAAAAAGAGTATGGTGGAGATGAACAGAAAGGATTTAAGTTTGTAAAACAATATCTGACAATAAATAGAAGTGAACTTTTTTTTGCTGACAAAGCTATTTGTATAGAAGGAGATACCGAACGAATCTTAATGCCAATGATGATGCATAAGATTGATAATAAAGAAAATCCAGAAGGAGATATTATCCCACTATTATCACAAAATATTTCTGTAATAGAAGTTGGGGCACATTCACATATCTTTATTCCACTATTTGAGTTTTTAGGTATTAAGGCTTTAATATTAACAGATATAGATGCCGCTAATAAAAATGACAATGGGAGATATGTAAAATCACACCCTAAGGAAGCAAAGTATACAAGCAACGCTTCCATAAAAGATTTTTTCAAAGATACTGGTCTTGATGAATTAAATGATCAATTTGGAGAACTTGTAGAAAAAAGATACGAGGATAAAATTAAAAATAATATTCGAATAGCATATCAAATACCGGAAACTGATGGTGAGTATCAAGCAAGTAGTTTTGAAGATGCATTTATAGCATTAAATAAAGACTTTATTATAAAGAATAAAGAAGGGCTTTGTGAATATGGAGCTTTAAAAGATTTTTCGAATGATGAAATAGAAAATGGTGATTATTATAATTTTGCTTTGAATAATGTGAAAAAGAAATCTTCATTTGCATCAAGTTTATTGTATTTTGATGATGAGAATGGCGAAGAAGATGAAAAATGGGCAGTTCCACATTATATTGAGGAGGGCTTATTATGGATACGCTAACATTGGAAAAAGAAGTATTAGAAGCTCTTCAATGTATAAAAAATGGTGAAAATTTTATTTTAGAAGGTGGAGCAGGAAGTGGAAAAACATACTCCTTAATTTCCTTAATAAATGCACTTACAGAGGAATTACCAGATATTAAGATAGTATGTATTACATATACAAATAACGCAGTTGCAGAAATTTTATCAAGAATAGAAAATGAGAACCTTTGTGTTTCAACAATACATGAGTTTATATGGGCTCTTATCAGAAAATATCAGAATGAAATAAAAGATATTTTAGTTGGGCTTATTAATGATGATAATGAAAAGAACTTTAAAAAGCCAAAAAATTTTTCTGAGGATTTAATTTCTAAAGAATATTTCGAAAATCTTTATGTGGATTATGACGAGTATTATTCTATAACGTCAAATGATGAAAATAGAGTGAAAATCAGCCATGATCACATTTTGATTGTTGCAGAGAAAATGTTTGAGAAATATAAAAAAATAGCAGACATTTTAAAGGATATTGCAGATTGTATTTTTGTTGATGAATATCAGGATACAAGTCCTTTAGTTACGGATATTTTACTAAAGCATCTTGAACAAAGCAATAAGAAAAATGTAATTGGTTTTTTTGGAGATTCAATGCAGTCTATATATGACGACGGAGTTGGTAATTTAAATCAATATAATTTAACTAAAATAGTAAAGATGCAAAACCGAAGAAATCCAAGAGTTGTAATCGAAGTAGCCAATAAGTTTAGAGATGATGATATTGAGCAAAGACCTTCAGAAGATACAAATGCACCTAATATGGAGAATGGTACTATTAGAGAAGGTAGTATTAAATTTTTATATGGAAATGAAGCAGATGATTTTATAAGCATAAAGGAAAAGAGTATTTTTGAATCTTGGAATTTCTCGGATGGAAAACAAACAAAAGAGTTAAGGTTAACACATAAATATAATGCTGAAATGGCTGGATTTAAAGGCTTATATGATCTATATAATGCTGATTTGATAATTACGCTTATAAGCAAGATAAAGGAAAAAATTGATAAGGAAAATTTAGACAGTGATAAGACTTTGGGAGAATTGGCGTTAGAGATAAAACCGATATATAAGAAAGTAGAGTTGCTGGATCAAATTAACGGAAACGAAATTTATCAGTCAGTATACAGTGTTTTAGAAGGTATGTCATGGGAAGAAGCTTGCGAAAAATGTAAAGTTACTAAGGAATCACTTATGTCATATAAATTAAATGGGATGAGTGGTAGATATGAAGCTAATTCTTATAGAGATAGGATTTTACGCAGATTAGATATATTAGAGGAAATTATTGAATTATATGAGGCTAATAAATTTAATGATTTTCTACGAATAACAAAATTTTCTATTCATGATAGGAATGATAAGATTTGCCTTAAGCAAGCAATTGATTATCTTGTAAGTGAAGATAATCAAACGATAGAAGATGTTTTAAAATTTGCAGAAGTAAAAGGGTTACTCAAAGAAGATGAATTATTCAATGATTATATTTTAAATAAAGGGTTTTATTTATGGGAGAGAATAAAAAAGATAACATTTAATCAATACAGAAAAAGTGTCTTATATTTAAAAGAATTTTCGCCAATTTGCACTCAACATAGTGTTAAGGGTAGTGAATATGATAATGTACTTCTTGTATTAGAGTCTGATTGGAATAAATACGATTTTAATACATTATTTGGAAAGGGGTCTTCAAATTCTAATGTTCAACTAAGAACGAAAAAATTATTTTATGTATGTATGACGAGAGCAAAAAAGAATTTAATAATATATATGCCTACTAATGATTCTGACATATTGGGGAAAGCAAAAGATTTTTTTGGAGAAGAAAATGTTATAGATATTTCTTCGATTGAATAGAGGAGATGGTTATCTTTCCATCTCCTTAACCATGTAAATTCTATAGTTTTTTTGTATTTGATAAAGCTCGTCCATAGTAGATTTTGTAGAAGAATACTCTTGCATTAGGGTATTCTTTTTTTCTTGCAATTTATCAAGTCTATCTAAAATATCCTTAGAATTTAGGAGCTTGGAATAGGATTTTTTAAGCTCTGAAAGGGAATTTTCATATAGGGTAATTTGAGCTTTGTATTCTTCAAAAAATGCCTTATCAGACGAATTAGCCTTATATTCCTTATAGTATTGTCTGTTTTTTTTACTGTATGAACTTGTTCCATAGTGGCAGAAAGCTCCTGTATTTCCTTATCAATAGCCTTGATTTTATCCTGTAAATTTTGCCTTTCATCAGCTGTTTTTTGGATATACTCGTCAAGCTGCTTAACAGATTTAATTCCTTGTTCTCTAAGAAAGATGACAGACTCAGCTATTGTATTAAGGTTATGTTTGGTTGCCCAATATTCATAGCCTTTGCTTTCTTTTACTTTTATATTGGTGTTCATATCAATAACATTGCCGATCCGTTTTTTGACAGTAGGAGTCTTGATAAACTCTCTTTCTGCAATGCGTTCTTTTAATTTTTCTTCGGTGTAATCTTCTCCGATAGTTTTAGCCCTTGTAAATCTCGCCTTATTTTTTGGCTTAAAAGCAATGTGTTTGCCATATTTAATTTCACAGCCAAGATCAGCCATCTTTTTTAGAAACTCATCCCAATCCTTAGACTGTTTTATCATTCTGTCAATGTCAAATTGAAGCCTGCTTTTCCAAGAAGTACCACGCTTTACCTGTTCGTTTTCATACCAAGACTTACCGTTAGTCTTATATTTTTTCTTATAGCTTTCATAAAACTCATCAATGACAGATAGGTTATTTTCTTTGCACGATTTATCACTGTGATACCTGATTTTATGATAGCTTTTCTTATTAGACTGGTAGCACTTACCCGTTATCATATTTACATTATTAAAGATGATGTGATTATGAATATGCCCCTTATCTATGTGAGTAGATAAGACAAATTCATACTCATTTTTAATATCTTTTTGAATAACTTCATACCGATTTGGTGTGCCATTTCAGTCGTAGTTTCGTCCGGTAAAAAGGATTGAATGAGATGTCTTGCAAGAACAGTTCCCTTTGTTCCTGCATCATTTCGTGTCCTTAAAAATTCAGTATGAGCAGTTGACTCATGGCATTTATGCGTGCTGACTAAAATCTGCTCGTCTGTTTTATCTCCATTTACAATGTATTCGATAGCAAGATTAAGAGTCGATTTGATAGGGTGTATTTTTGTAATAGCCATAAAAACTAATCACCTCCGGAAGTCCTGTTAAGCAGCAGGGAATGAATTTGCCATAGCTCTTTTGAGAAATGTTTAATCTCTTTTTTCATATCATTAATGTCCTCTTCGTAAATTACACCTGTTGAATTTACTCGCTTTGCAATCTGATTGATGTTATTTGTGACATTTGAAAGCAAGCCTTGTAAATCTCGGAAAGGCTCTAAATCCACTTGATAAATTTCCTTTTCTAAAACGCATTTGCGGATAAAATGGCTCATATTTCTACACTTTGCAAGTTTTCTTTTATCTTCAAAAAGAGCCTTTTCTTCTTCTGTTAGTTTAATTTCAAGTCTTTCATTTCGTATTCTATTTGCCATAGGTAGTTCCTCCTTTGAATGTATTTCGGGGTCTTAGGGTTCTCCCTAACAAGCCAAAAATTGATAAAAAAAGAAGCAGTTCCCAGAGGGCTGCTTCATCAATTTTTTCGTAAGTGTCCGTACACTTACTGTGCTTGCTACAAAAGAATGATTATGGTAGAAAGCATTAAGCAAGTTTTAAATGTATATCTTATATTATACCAAATGAGATAAGTAATGTCATCAGAATTGAAAAAATGCTTTTAATATGACAACATATGTCAAGTTAATATGGTATAATAAATATAGGAGATGTTAAGACGATGAAAGATAATAGGCTATTTAGGATACTATATTATATTTTAGAAAAGGGAAAAGTTACAGCAAGCGAACTTGCTGATAAATTTGAGGTATCAGTCAGAACAATTTATAGAGATATTGACTCTATCAGTAGTGCAGGTATTCCCATTTATGCGTTGCAAGGAAAGGGTGGTGGAATAGAAATTGCTGAGGATTTTGTTCTTAGTAAATCACTACTGTCTGAAAACGAGAAACAACAAATTATGTCAGCTCTTCAGGGATTGGAGAATACAACAATACAACATGAGAATGAGCTTCTAACAAAACTATCCGCACTCTTTAAAATAAAAATACCAGTTGGATAGAAGTTGATTTTAATAATTGGCAAAACAATAAGATGTATGAAAAAACATTTAATGATATTAAGTCCGCAATTTTAAGTAAGAACATTGTTTCATTCACATATTTTAGCAGTAATGAAAAAGAAACAAGCAGAAGAGTTAAACCTGTGAGATTGCTTTTCAAGAGTCAGGATTGGTATCTATATGCCCTATGTTTACTCAGAAATGATTTCAGATATTTCAAATTGTCCAGGATAAAGAATTTAGAAATCCATACTGAAAAGTTTGATGACAACTTTGAAGATGTAATACTCAAAAAAGAAACGCCACATGAGAATACAGTGAATATAAAAGTTAAGTTTGATCGAAAAGTTGCTTTCAGGGTATATGATGAACTAAACGGAGAAATTACAGAAGATAATGACGGAAATTTATATACTGAAATAGAAATACCGAATGACTATAACTTATATAATTATATTTTTTCATTTGGAGATGAAGCAGAAGTATTGGAACCTGAAGAAGTTAGAATGCAAATTAAAAAAATGATAAATAAAATGGCAGAAAAATATATAATATGACAGATGGTGTCAAGTATGGTGAGATATAATTATCTTAAATAAAGATAAGGAGGAATAAAAAATGGATACGAAATATTGTCAATGTTGTGGCATGCCTATGGGAGAGGAAACAGAGCTTTATGGTACAAATTCAGATGGAAGCGTAAATGAAGATTATTGTAAGTATTGCTTTGAGAAAGGCGAATTTACTTTTAAGGGAACAATGGAGGAAATGATTGAGATATGCGTTCCTCATGTAGTCGAAGCCAATAAAGATATGAATGAAGATAGTGCAAGAAAAATGATGATGGAGTTTTTCCCAACTCTAAAGAGATGGAAGGAGTAAAAAATTATGCCAAGACCAACGACAAAAAATGATTTAATGATTGCTGCTAAGGAAAACTATGAAAAGTTAAATTTATTTATCTCAAAGATGACTGAGGAAGAGTTAAATACACCATTTGACTTTTCAAAAGATGAAAAGAAAAAAGAAGCCCACTGGAAAAGAGATAAGAATCTAAGAGATGTTTTAATCCATCTCTATGAGTGGCATCAGCTTATTTTGAATTGGGTACATTCCAATCAAAAGGGAGAAGAAAAACCGTTTTTGCCTGAGCCGTACAATTGGAAAACTTATGGAGATATGAATGTAGAATTTTGGAAGAAACATCAAAATACTTCTCTTGAAGACGCAACTAAAATGTTTCATAAATCCCATAGAGATGTTTTAGAGTTGGCTGAAAAATTTACAAGTGAAGAATTGTTTTCCAAAGGCGTCTACAAGTGGACAGTGGGGAGTACACTGGGTTCCTATTTTGTAAGTACCACTGCAAGCCATTATGATTGGGCAATGAAAAAATTAAAAGCCCATCAGAAAAAATGCAAATCAAAATAATTGGAACAGGATAGTAAAGTACATTTTACAAAGGTAAAAGGAATATTATCTTCAAAAAATGGAATGAATTTGTTCAGAAGCTGCACTCACGGTTGTATTTATTGCGACTCAAGAAGCAACTGCTACCGGATGAACCATAAATTTGAAGATGTAGAAGTAAAGGAAAATGGAATCAGTCTTTTGGAAGAGAACCTAAAACGAAAGCGGAAAAAATGTATGATTGGTTTAGGTTCTATGACTGATCCATACATTAAAGAGGAACTTGGACTAAATTATACAAGACAGGCACTTGAGATAATAAATAAATTTGGCTTCGGTGTAACGCTTACAACAAAGTCAGCTAATGTTTTAAGGGATTTAGACTTATTGAAAGAAATAAATTCAAAAACAAAATGTGTAATTCAAATGACACTAACGACTTATGATGAAGAACTTTGTAAAAAGATAGAGACTAATGTTTCAACGACAAAAGAAAGGGTTGAAGCATTAAAAATATTGCGTGATGAGGGAATACCAACAGTAGTTTGGTTAACACCGATATTACCATTTATTAACGATACGGAAGAAAATATTCTTGGGATTTTAAACTGCTGCAAGGAAGCAAAAGTGTTTGGAATAGTATGCTTTGGTATGGGAGTTACACTCAGAGAGGGAAATAGAGAATATTTTTATTCGCAGTTAGATAAAAAGTTTCCAAAGCTGAAAGAACAATACATCAGAGAATATGGCAATAGTTATGTGGCAAACAGCGTAAACAATAAAAAACTAATGGGTGTATTTCACGAATTCTGTGAGCGGAACGGTATCGTTCATGATAATGAAGCAATATTTAACTATTTGGGACTATTTGAGGGAAAGGACATCTCAAAGTAGCTTAGTTTTTTTGACTTAATCTGACTAAGGGGGGGTGAAATATTTATAAAATTATAATTAAGGAGGGATTTATTAATGAAAGTGTTAATTTTTAACATATACGATACAAATATAATAATGTCCCTTTTTTACAACCTTTTTTTCATTATTTAATCATGATAATTTAGTATTTTTCTTCCATTACGGAGGACTCGGTATGTTCAAATGCCGAAGTCCTCCTTTTTTGTCTGAAAAACAAACAGACAAAAAAGAAATGGAGGAAACTTTATGGCAAAAGAGTATTACCTTTATGTCAGCTGACAAAAGGTGAAAGTCAGTGAAGATATTTATAAAGTCTACTGGCGAGAAAAAGAACACGAAAAGTATTTGGAGCAGGTGGACAGAAAAAACCACTTGCTCTTTTTTTCGTCATTAGATCATGATGGACATTATGTTGATAATATCATAGATGAAAATGTTGATGTAGCAAAGATTGTGGAAATACAAATGATGATTGAATCATTGAGATATGCTATATCAAAGCTGAACGATGAAGAAAGAGACATCATAGAGCGTTTGTACTTTAATGACGAAACGCTTCGTTCAGTAGCAAGATTAAAAAGTATTACACATCCGGCTTTAATCAAGAGAAGAAATAAAATCCTTGAGAAACTGAAAAAGTTTATTGAGGATCTATAAACTTCGGTAACCAAAGGGGTCAAACTTTCCTTATATAAAGTGAAGGGGAGTTTGATCTCCTTTACTTTTATAAGAGATATAGCCTATTTATGGCAAACAGGAAGATGTAAAGAAAATTCCTTTCAAATAATTGTTCTTTGACAACTGAATAGACCATGACGGGACTTTTAATTACTTAGTGAGCGAAAGAAATTTTACGCCATAACTTTCCTGCTGAAGAAATTCGGTTTAAATGAATACTGTCAAAGACAAGGATATAAGGAAACGAGCGATAAATAAATTTTCTTAAAGCAAAGAGCGAGGATAACTTTGCAAGTGATGACCTAAGTAATGATAATGATACTTCTTTAGTGAAAGCCGGCTCATCTTAACAGGGGCGGTGGTGAGATTCCAATGTTGCTGATCCTAAGCACCCGTCAATGTCATTAAACTTGGTTAGATGAGAAAATTATATATTGATTATAGAGGAATTAGAGGGAGGTGTACGAGTGGACAATGACTGGAATGGATTGGCTGATTTGATAGCAAATCTTATTACAAAGTATGCTGGTGTTTTAGATTTGGATAATCTACCAGATCCAATGCCAGTAAATAATAACAGTGAAAATGAAAATATCTTTGACATGGTAAAAACACAGATTGAGAAAATGAAATAAAAGTGCTATAATATACTTGAGATATAAGTCCAAACTTTTTGGAAGTATGAAAAAGATATAGAGAAATATATTGAGGTTAATGCTATGTCAAAAGAGAAAATAAAAGTATACCTCTACACAAGAGTATCTACATCAATACAGATAGATGGTTATTCTTTAGAGGCACAAAAATCAAGAATGAAGGCTTTTGCCCTTTATAATGACTATGAAATTGTTGGTGAGTATGAAGACGCAGGTAAGTCTGGAAAATCTATTGAGGGAAGGATACAGTTTAATCGAATGATGGAAGATATAAAATCTGGCAAAGATGGAGTATCTTTTGTTCTTGTGTTTAAGCTATCAAGATTTGCAAGAAATGCTGCGGATGTTTTATCAACATTACAAACAATGCAAGATTTTGGAGTTAATTTGATTTGCGTTGAGGATGGGATTGATTCATCCAAAGATGCAGGTAAATTGATGATTTCTGTTTTATCAGCTGTGGCTGAAATTGAAAGAGAAAATATTCGTGTTCAAACAATGGAAGGGCGTATTCAAAAGGCAAGAGAAGGGAAATGGAATGGAGGTTTTGCTCCTTATGGGTATCAGCTTGTCGATGGTAAACTGTTTATCAATGAAGAAGAAGCTGTCGCAATAAGAACTATTTTTGATCAATATGTTAATACAACCATTGGAGCTAATGGACTTTCAAAATACTTAGAAAATCATGGAATAAGAAAAATTCCAAGACAGAATGGAAAAAATCCATTGTTCGATGCAGGTCTTATAAGAAAGATATTAAAGAATCCTGTATATAACGGGAAGATAGCTTTTGGAAGAAGAACTTTAGAAAAAGTTCATGGTACAAGAAATGAATATAAACAAGTAGAACAAGATGAATATTTAATAGCTGAAGGAATTCATGAAGCTATAATTTCTGATGAGTTATGGCAGGCTGCTCAGGTTAAGCTAAAATCTCAAGCAAAGAAATATGTGCATGTGAATAAAGGAAAAGATATACGGACACACTTACTTTCAGGAATTGTAAAATGCCCGGTATGTGGAGTGGGAATGTTTGGCAACAAGTGTATCAAGAAAAGGAAAGATGGTACAAAGTATAAAGATTTTTATTACTATGGCTGTAAACATAGGCAGATGATGAGAGGTCATAAGTGTACTTTCAGTAAGCAAATTAGAGAGGAATTGTTAGATGATGCAGTTGCTAATGATAAGCACTACAAACGAAGAAAACAGGACTTAGACGATAGACTTTATCGTATGTACGATAAAATTGAAGAATTAGAATCATTCTTAATTGATGCGAAAGCAAAAAAACAAACTATTGAAGCTGAAAAACTTACAGGAGATAATATATATAAAGTTCTGATCTATTTTGATAAACTCTACAAGGAAATGAATGATGTGGAGCGTAGACAGTTAATTACAGCTTTGATTTCTGAAATTCAAATTTACGAAGAAAAGCAACCGAATGGACAATGGCTAAAATCAATTACTTTTAAACTTCCTATCATCGATGAAGATTTAAATATAGGTTTGGACAATGATGAACAAGTTGAGACTGTTGTATTATTATCTAAAAAAAGTGAGTACTAGATGCATTTTATTAGAGAATTTTTAGGTTTGCTAGCATTAGTTGGTTTAGCCGGTACAATTATGAATTATATTGGAAAAACATTTCATAAATATTTACAAACAAAAAATGAAGTAGATTCAAGATTAAAAAAATAGATCAAATATGTAAAGATTTTTTGTAAAAAAATATAAATTATGGGGTTATTTTACTGTAATAACTATGATATTACATGCAACAATTCAATTTATTAACTATGGGTTTGTATGGTCTGGATTACTTACAGCAATAATATTACTTATTGAAGGATATTTAGGTTATTCAATGACAAAAAAATTTAATAAAAAGATATATAATATACACAGAACTATTGCTTTACTATTAGTTATAGCTTTGTGCGTACATTTAATACATATAAAATTCTTTTTTAGTGTATAAGATAAATTAGGAGGCAAAATGTTTTATAATAAAGTTAAAGAAAGTGCGGACTATATTTCTTCAAAAGTTGATGCAAATGTAGATGTAGCGGTAATTTTAGGAAGTGGATTAGGTAAACTTGTAGATATAATGGAAGATAAAACTTATATTTCATATAAAGATATACCTAATTTTCCTCAAATATCAGTAATAGGACATGCTGGAAATCTTGTTTTTGGTAAAATTGGAGAAACAAAAGTAATGGCTTTACAAGGTAGATTCCATTATTATGAAGGGTATTCGATGAAAGAAACAGCTTACCCTGTTTATGTAATGAAATTATTAGGTATTAAAAAAATGATAGTTACAAATGCTTGTGGTGGTATTAATACTAATTTCAAACCAGGAGATTTAATGATAATAGATGATTTTATTAATTCAGTTAGTGATAATCCATTAAGGGGAGCCAATGATGAAAGATTTGGATTACGTTTTCCAGATATGTCTGAACCATATAGTCTAGAATTAAGAAATAAGGCTAAAGATGTTGCAAATAGATTAGGTATAGAGACAAAAAATGGTGTCTATACATTCTTCCAAGGCCCTTACTATGAAAGTGCAGCTGAAATACGTATGTATGGACGTGCTGGTAGTGATGCAATAGGAATGTCGACTGTTCCTGAAACAATAGTAGCTAATTATGTTGGAATTAAAACTTTAGGAATTTCTTGTATTACAAATATGGCAACAGGATTACGTGTAGGAAATCATTCACATGATGAAGTTGTTGCAATTGCGGAAGAAGCAAGTAAAAAATTATGTGTATGGATGGAAGAATTTATAAAAGAATTAGTATAGAGGAGACCAACTATGATTTGTCAAGTATAAATTAATAAAAATATAGTTGGAGAGGTTATCAAATTTTAGACAAAACAAAATTAGCACTAAATGATGTGCTTTTTAAACAATATCAATTATCTTAAAGAATCAGGATCAAAGGCAACATTATCCTTAAGGATTTTAAATATAACATGAATTAACTTTTTAGCAACATGACCTAAAGCAGAGTAATGTTTTTTACCTTGATTTCTTTTTAATTGATAATATTTTGCAAATGTATTGTTTAAAAGTGAAATTTGTCAAGCATCATTAATTAAAGCATATCTTAATAATGCTGGTCCACGTT
>NZ_WOEI01000009.1 GCF_009733925.1 Streptobacillus canis
ACAATAAGAATTCATAAATTATACTCAGTAATTATACTTAAATTATACTTGATAATATTAAAATGTAAAAAACTAAAGAAAGGAGTTGTATGATAAAGTTTAAGAACTAACTATATCATACAAGTAATTTATGAAAATAAATAAAAAGCATTTATTAACTGTTTTCTTAATTGGCTTATTTGGATATGTAACATATTCTGAAGAAACACAAATTGAAAAGAAAAAGGAAGTATTAGCAGTTCAAAGAGCTAATGCAACAGTTGATATTAAAAATATAAATAAAATTATTCAAACCATAAATTATATAAATGAAATTTGGGTTGGATCAGAAGAAGTAGATAAAGAATCACTTTATGAAGCTGCACTTCGTGGTATGGTGAAAAGTCTAAAAGATCCTTATTCTGAATATTTAAGTGAAAAAGATTTAAATGAGCTTAATGAAGATTTAGATGGAGTTTATGTAGGTGTTGGAATGTCAATTAGAAAAGAAAAAGGAGATTATATGGAAGTAATCTCACCATTTATTGGTGGACCGGCATTTAAAGCTGGAATTCAAATTGGTGATATCATTACTAAAATTGATGATGTAGACATATTAGATTTAACAGCTACTGAAAGTTCAAAAAAGTTAAGAGGAGATGAAAATACCAAAGTTAAAGTAGAAATATATAGACGTGGACGTAAAGCTCCTCTAATAATTACATTAACGAGAGCAACAATCAAGCTTGATAATGTGGAATATAAAATGTTTGACAAAGATAACAAAATTGGATATATATCTTTATTACAATTTGGAAGCAAAGTTGGTGAAGAAATTAAAACTGCAATATTAGATCTAGAAAAACAGGGTATGGAGAAATTAATTTTTGATTTAAGAACAAATCCGGGAGGTTCTCTTCAAGAAGCTGTTGAAATAGCGTCAATGTTTGTACCAGACAATTTAATTGTATCTTTAAAAACAAAGTTAGGAGTAGATAAAAAATATACAAGAGTAGGAAATCAAATTTTTAAAGGAGATATGGTTATTCTTGTAAATAAAGGATCTGCATCAGCTTCTGAAATTGTAACAGGTGTGCTAAAAGATTATGAAAGAGCAACAATTATTGGTGAAACAACTTATGGTAAAGGAGTTGCGCAAGGTATTTATCCATTTAAAAATGAAAAAGATGCTCTTAAGCTTACAATAGCAGAATATTCAACACCAAAAAATAATAATATTAATAAAAATGGTATAGAACCTAATATCTATATTAAAATGAATGCTTTATTATCTGATAAAGGTTATTCAACTGAAACAAAAGAAGCAAAAGAAAATAGAAGAAAAGAAATAATAAAGATATTAGAGGAAACAGAAGGTAAAGAAAAAACAGCTGAAATTATAAAAGAAGGTGACAGACAACTTAAAGCTGCTGTAAGTCATCTTTTAGGAGAGAAAGTTACTCCTGATAAAAAAGAAGATGATAAATCTGATAAAAAAACAAAAAAAGATTTATTATTAGAAGAAAATAAAGAAAAGAAATAGAGTGATGGTATGTTATATATAGTAGGAACACCTATTGGAAATTTAGAAGATATGACTTTTAGAGCTGTTAGAACTTTAAAAGAAGTAGAATATATTTTTGCAGAAGATACTAGGGTAACTAAAAGATTACTTAATCATTATGAGATTGATACAAAAGTATATCAATATCATGAACATAATAAACAATATCAAATAGATAATATAATTAAATTATTGAAAGAAGACAAAAATGTTGCAATCGTTACTGATGCCGGGATGCCTTGTATTTCAGATCCTGGGTATGAACTTGTAGATGCGGCATTAAAGGAAGAAATTAAAGTAACTGCGATACCTGGGCCGTCATCTATTACAACAGGTGCTGCAATAGCTGGTATAGATACAAGACGTATGGCATATGAGGGATTTCTTCCTAAAAAGAAAGGAAGACAAACTTTATTTTTAAAACTTCAAAAAGAAGAAAGAGCAATAATTATTTTAGAATCACCAAATAGAATAGTAAAGACTTTAAAAGATATACAAACTTATTTAGGTGATAGATATGTCGTAATTACTCGTGAACTTACTAAAATGTACGAAGAAATACTTAGAGGTAAAACGAGTGAATTAATAGAAAAATTAGAAAAAAGAAATGTAAAAGGTGAAATAGTACTTTTTATAGCGAGCGGAGAAGAAAATGAGTGTGATGATTAACTGGTATCCAGGTCATATGAAAAAAACTAAAGAAATGATAGTGGAAAATTTAAAAATTGTTGATTTAGTTATAGAAATATTAGATGCAAGAATACCAATTTCAAGTAAAAATCCAGATATTGAAACTTTAGCCAAAAATAAATTAAGAGTTATTGTTTTAAATAAAACTGATTTAGTTGATGAAGCAAAACTTAAAGAATGGGAAAGGTATTTTATTGACAATAATATATCTCATCATTTTTTGGCAATAAGTGTTGAAAAAAATAAAAATTTTAATGAACTAAGAAAAATAGTGAATAAAATTTATGATGAAAAACTTGAAAAAATGAAGAAAAAAGGTTTAAGGAAAACAGTCGTTAGAGCGATGATAGTAGGTATTCCTAATGTAGGTAAGTCTAAATTTATTAATAAATTTTCGAATAAAAATAAGGCTAAAGTTGGTAATAAACCTGGGTTTACAAGAGGTAAACAGTGGATAACAGTAGATGAAAAATTTGAGTTATTAGATACGCCAGGAGTATTATGGCCTAAATTTGAAGATAATTTAGTTTCATTTAATTTAGCGATCACCGGATCTATTAGAGATGATATTCTTCCTTTAGAAGAAGTATCAAATAGATTAGTAGATATTATGAAAAAACAAGATATTATTAATAATTTAATAGATTCATATAATTTAGATGTAGATACTTTAACTGATAAAACAAACATAGAAATTTTTGAATTATTGGAAAAAAGATTAGGAATACATAAGAGTGAAAAATTTAGTTATGAGATAATCTCAAGAAGATTACTCAAAGAGTATAGGATAGGTAAGTTAGGTAAATTCCTTCTTGAATATCCTAGCGATTTTAAGAAAGAAGGTACAGATGAATTTTAGAGATTACAATTTAAGTAATGAAATGCTAGAAGCATTAGAAAAGAAAGGGTTTACTACACCTAGTGAAATACAAGCGTTAGTTATACCAGAATTATTAAAAGAGGAGACACATTTAATTGGTCAAGCTCAAACAGGAACTGGTAAAACAGCTGCGTTTTCAATTCCTATATTAGAAAGAATTATCCCTACAAAAAAAGTAAAAGCTTTAATTTTGGCTCCTACAAGAGAATTAGCAAATCAAGTAAGTGATGAAATTTATTCACTAAAAGGTGAGAAAGATGTTAAGGTTTTAGCAGTTTATGGTGGGGCTTCAATTGAAAATCAAATTAAAAACCTTAAAAAAGGTGTTGATATTGTTGTTGGAACACCTGGTCGTGTTATTGATATGATAAACAAAGGTGCATTAAAGTTAAGTGAATTAGAGTATTTCGTTTTAGATGAAGCAGATGAAATGTTAAATATGGGATTCATTGAAGATATTGAGTTAATATTAGAAAAAACAAATGAAGATAAAAAAATGTTATTTTTCTCAGCAACTATTCCTAAACCAATTTTAGCAATAGCAAAGAGATTCATGCCTGAACATAAAATATTAAAAGTTCAGAAAAAGGAATTAACTACACATTTAACAGAGCAAATTTATTTTGAGGTTAGAAGAGAAGATAAATTTGAAGCATTATGTAGAGTACTTGATTATAAACCAGATTTTTATGGAATAGTATTCTGTAGAACAAAATCAGAAGTTGATGAAGTTACAAATAAATTAAAAGCGAGAAATTATGACGCTGAAGCAATTCATGGAGATATTACTCAAGGATTAAGGGAAAAAGCATTAGATTTATTTAAAAATAAAATTTTAAATATTTTAGTTGCAACTGACGTTGCTGCTCGTGGAATAGATGTAAGTAATTTAACTCATGTTATAAATTATTCAATACCACAAGAATCTGACTCATATGTTCATAGAATTGGAAGAACAGGAAGAGCTGGAAATAAAGGTATTGCAATTACATTTGTTACACCACAAGAATCTAGAAAATTAGCACAAATTAAAAGAGAAACAAAATCTGAAATTAAAAAAGAAAATATACCTAATATAGAAGATATTATTAAAGCTAAGGAAGAATTATTAATAGCTTCTGTTGAAGAAATAATGATAGAAAATGATTATAAATTATATTTAAATTTAGCAAATAAAATATTAAAAGGTAAAAATACTGAAGCTGCAGTTGCATCATTATTAAGACATATTTATGATGATGAATTTATACCTGCTAGCTATAGTAAAATAAAAAATGTACAAGTAGAAATAAAAGATAATACTAGATTATTTATTGCTCTTGGAGAAAAAGATGGTTTAAATGTAAATAAATTATTAAAACTTATACATGAAAAAACAAAAGTACCAGGAAGAAAAATAAAAGATGTTAAAGTTATGCCCAACTTTTCATTCATTACTGTACCTTTAGAAGAGGCAGAAACAATTATTAAAATATTTAACAAAAATACGGCTAAAAATAATAAGCCAATGGTTGAAGTTGCGAACTCTGATAAAGCAGGAGATGGCGGTAGAAAAAGAAGTAGATCAAGAAGTAATTCAAAAAGTAGTTCAAAAACTGGAGAAAGCAAGAAAAAAAGAAAATAATGTGAGGTCAATATGAATTCAGTTATATTAAAGCCAGATAATGAAATTAAGTTAAATAAAGGATTAATTAATAAAGAGATTGATGTTATTAAAAGTATACTTTCAGAGATTGTTCCAGATGTAGATATCGTTTCAATTTTAGAAAATGAAAAGCATTTTAAAGATAATGGAAAAATTGAATCTAATGTTGTAAGATTACTAACAATTTTACCTTTATTAATAAATATTGTAGAGGATGTATATCAATCTAGAATGTTAAAATATAATACAATTAATAAAAATTATACTGAAGGTATGATAGAAAATTTAGTTAATAAATTAAACTTAGATAATATGGATAAAGAAAAGTTGAAAGAAGTATTTCTAGATATTAGAGTAGTACCAGTACTAACTGCACACCCTACTCAAGTACAAAGAAAGTCTGTATTAGATTTAACACAAAATATTTATGAGATTTTAGAAAAAAGAGAATTAGTTGAACATAAATTACTTGATGAAAATGAGTGGATGAATGAACTTAGAAAAAATATTAACTTATTATGGAGAACAGATATTTTAAGAAACTCAAAATTAAGAGTAAGTAATGAAATCACAAATTCACTAAGTTATTATGATTCAACATTCTTAAAGGCAATTCCTAAGATTAATTTAAAATTTAAGGATTTAGCAAAAAAATTAGGGATATTTTCAAATTCTTATACACCAATCATAATGGGGACATGGATAGGTGGAGATAGAGATGGTAATCCATTTGTAACTGAAGAAACATTATTAAATGCTGCTTATTCACAAGTTGATAAAGCGATTACTTACTATATTTCTGAACTTGAGAAATTATATAGAGAATTTTCAATTTCAAGTTTAAAAAATGATTATAGTGATGAGTTAAAAGAATTAGTAAAATTATCAAAAGATACATCTGAACATAGAGTGTATGAACCATATAGATTAGCAATATCATATATTTTAGATAGTTTAAGAGATGTAAAAATTAAATTATTAGATGATAAATTAGAATTGCCGTATGATTCATATTATAATTCAAAAAAATTATTAAAAGATCTTCTAATAATAAGAAAATCTATTGAAACATATAGTGATGAAATTTTAGCATATGGTAGATTAGATGAATTAATTGAAGCTGTAAAAGTTTTTGGATATCATTTATCATCTATAGATTTAAGACAGGATTCAAGTGTATATGAATATTGTGTTAATGAATTACTTAAAATTGCTAAAATAACTGAAAATTATTCACAGTTAAAAGAAGGAGAAAAATGTAAAATATTAATTAATCAAATAGAAAATGAACCAAGAAAGTTAAGTTCAGTAAATTGTTTTAAATCAGAAGCTTTAGAAAAAGAACTAAAAATATTTGGAACTATGAAAAAATTAATTAATATTTTTGGTAAAAATATAATTAAACAAAATATAATTTCACATACTGTAGAAATATCTGATATGCTTGAACTTGCATTACTATTAAAAGAGTTTGATTTAGATGGCAAAGTTAATATTTCACCATTATTTGAAAGTATTGAAGATTTAAAGAATTCTGAAGAAATAATGAGAACATGGTTTGAATTATCGATTGTAAAAAAATGGTTAAGTATTAATGGAGGAGTTCAAGAAATAATGCTTGGATATTCTGACAGTAACAAAGATGGAGGATATATAACTTCAAGCTGGTATTTATATAAAGCTCAAAAAGAATTAGTAAATTTAGCTAAAGAATATAATGTTAAATTAAATTTCTTCCACGGACGTGGTGGAACAGTTGGTCGTGGAGGAGGACCAAGTTATGAAGCAATATTATCACAACCTAGTGGTTCTATACTTGGTAAAATTAGACTTACTGAGCAAGGAGAAGTTATTGGTGCTAAATATGGAAATTTAGATTTAGGTAAATTTAACCTAGAAGCTTTATTATCTGCTACATTAGAAAAAAGTCTTAAAGATGAAACAAAAGATATAAAAGAATATGAAAATATAATGGAACAAATTTCTGAAATCAGCTACAAAGAGTATAGAAATTTAGTTTATGATACAGATGGTTTTTCTGAATATTTCTTTGAATCAACACCAATAAATGAAGTGTCTTCATTAAATATAGGTTCAAGACCATCATCTAGAAAAAAAGTATTAGATATTGAAGGATTAAGAGCTATACCTTGGGTATTTTCATGGTCGCAAACTAGAGTAATGTTACCAGGTTGGTATGGTGTGGGTTCTTCATTTGATAAATGGATAAAAGAAAATAATGGTTTGGAAGTATTAAGATTTATGTATAATAATTGGCCATTCTTTAAGGCTTTATTATCTAATTTAGAGATGGTACTTTCAAAAACAGATATGAATATTGCAAGAGAATATGCAAACCTTGTTAATAATAAAGAATTGTCTGAAAAAATATTTAATATGATAAATAACGAATGGCAATTAACATTTGATTTATTAAAACAAATTACAGGTATTAATTACTTGCTTGAAGACAATGAAATGTTAACGTTAAGTTTAAAAAATAGATTACCATATTTTAATGCCCTAAATTATTTACAAATAGAATTAATAAGACAAGAAAGATGTGGAAATAATACTGAAGAAGTAAATAAAGCAATACATACGAGTATAAATGGTATTGCAACAGGTTTAAGAAATAGTGGATAGGAGGAAAAATGACAGAATTAGAGTTAAAACAAGAAGTAGAGAGACAATTTAACATTCTTAAAAGAGGATGTGAAGAAATAATAAGCGAAGAAGAATTTAAGAAAAAATTAGAAAAATCAATTAAAAATAAAAAACCTTTAAAGATTAAGTTTGGTATCGATCCTACTGGTTCTGAACTACATTTAGGACATGCGGTACCCATTAGAAAATTAAAACAATTTCAAGACTTAGGACATGAAGTTAACTTTTTAATAGGTACATTTACTGCAAGAATAGGAGATCCAACTGGAAAATCTGAAACAAGAAAAATGTTAAGTTTTGAAACTATACAAGAAAATATTAGAACATATTTAGAGCAAGTAAAATTAATTTTAGATTTAGATAAAATTAAAGTTGTATATAACCATGAATGGTTAGAAAAACTAACTTTAGAAGAAATGTTAAAACTATTATCAATGTTTACTGTATCTCAAATGATACAAAGAGAAGATTTTTCTAAGAGATTAGCTAATAATCTTCCAGTTTCATTAATTGAATTTACTTATCCAATATTACAAGGGTATGATTCAGTTGCTCTAGAAGCTGATGTAGAATTAGGTGCTACTGAGCAAAAATTTAACTTATTAAGAGGAAGAGATTTGCAAAAGAATTTTGATCAAGAACAACAAACATGTATGATAATGCCTATTTTAGTTGGATTAGATGGTGTTGAAAAAATGTCTAAATCTTTAGGAAACTATATTTCAATTCAAGATACACCAACGGATATGTTTGGTAAAATAATGTCAATTTCTGATGAATTAATGCCAAATTACTATGAAATGATTACAAATTTACCATTAGAAGAAGTTAAAGAAATGTTAGCTACACAACATCCAATGGAATCAAAGAAAAGACTTGGGTTTGAATTAGTTAAAGAATATTACGGAGAAGAAAAAGCAAGTGAAGCAAAGTTATGGTTTGAAAATGTCTTCAGTAATAAAAATTTAAATGTAGAATTACCTGAAATTAAAATAGAAGAGAATGAATTACCAGCTTTAGAATTACTTACTAAATTAAACTTTATTTCTTCAAATAGTGAAGGAAGAAGATTAATTGATCAAAAAGCAATGAAAGTTAATGATGTTGCAGTTCAAAATATAAATGAAGTTATTAAATTAGAAGATGGAACTATTATTCGTTGTGGTAAAAAGAAAATAATTAAAATAACAAAATAATGGAGGAACAATGAGTAAAATATTAAAATTTGATGAAACTATTACTTATGATACTATTGTAATAGGTGCTGGACCATCTGCTGTTTCTGCTAGTATTTATGCTGTTAGAAAAGGTTTAAAAACAGCAATGATAGGTGAAGATATTGGAGGACAGATTTTAGATACAAATGAAATAGAAAATATAATTGGAGTACCTTTAACAAATGGATTTGACTATGCGATGGAGCTTGAAAAGCATTTAGCAGAATATGAAGTTTATTTTTATAAAGGACATAGAGTAAAGGAAATTGTCGATGAAGGTGCATTAAAAAAAGTAATTACAGATGATAATAAAGCTGTATTAACTAAAACTATAATAATTGCTACTGGAGCAAAATGGAGACAATTAGGAATACCTGGAGAAAAAGAATATACAGGAAGAGGAGTACATTATTGTTCTACTTGTGATGGACCATTCTATAGAAATAAGGATGTAGTTATTGTAGGTGGAGGAAATTCGGGTGTGGAAGCTGCAATTGAAATTTCAAATATTGCTAAAAATGTTGTATTAGTTGAATATATGGATGAATTAAAAGCGGATAAAGTATTACAAGATAGATTAGCTACACTTGAAAATGTCAGAGTATATTTATCATCAGCTGTAACTGAAATCGTAGGAAATGTGTATGCAGAAATTGCTAAATTGAGAAATAGAAATAATTCAGATGAATTTGAATTAAAAATGGATGGATTATTTGTAGAAATTGGTTTAAGTGCAAATTCTGATCTTGTAAAAGATTTAGTTGAAACTAATAAAGCAGGAGAGATTGTTATTGATGAAATGAATATGACATCTGTACCTGGAATTTTTGCAGCAGGTGATTGTACAAACACAAAACATAAACAAATAATTATAGCAATGGGTGAAGGAGCGAAAGCTGCCTTAAGTACATTTGAATATGTAATTAAACATTAAAAAAAAGGAATTATGCACTACTTTGCATAATTCCTTTTTTAGTAATTTTTTCTAATATCTCTTGAAATATCTCTTTGTTTAATACTTTCACGTTTATCATAGTTTTTCTTTCCACGTGCGGTAGCTATTTTTACTTTTACAAGACCATCTTTATTATATACAGTTAAAGGAACAATTGTATATCCTTGTTCTTTTACTTTTTCCGATAATTTTTTTATTTCTCTTTTATTTAATAATAATTTTCTAACTCTCGTTTCATTAACATTATAGATATTACCAAAAGTATATTGTGATACAAACATTCCTAGTATCCAAACTTCATTTTTAATTATTCTAACAAAGCTTTCTTTGATACTAACCTTTCCTAGTTTAATTGATTTTACCTCGGTACCTTTAAGTTCTATACCGGCATCATATTCATCCTCTATAAAATAATCAAAATATGCTTTTTTATTATTAGCTAACAATTTCATTAAATTACCTCCGATATAATTTCAATTCTTTCATAATCTAATTTAATAATTTTGATTTTAACTTTATCTCCAATATTAAATTGATTTCCTTTATTATCAACTAATAGATTATCAGTAATAGTATACTTATAACTATCATTATCATAGAATACAACTTCAACTAAATTTTCAAGTTGTAAGAATAATTTACCTGTAATAATGCCAGAAATTCTTGCTTCAAAAACTTCGTTTAGGTCTTTCTTCATATAATCTAATAACTTTAATTTAATTGAATCTTTTTCTAGTCTTTCTGCAATTCTTTCAGTCTTAGATATATGTTCTGCAATCATTTTATATTCTTCTAATTTTTTATCTATATATTTAGTAGATAATTTTTTATTTGTTAATGAATATTGTAACATTCTATGAACGATTAAATCTGAATATCTTCTAATTGGTGATGTAAAATGTAGATAATTATCTAAAGCAAGGCCAAAATGTCCCTTGTTTTCATTCATATATTTAGCTCTTTTCATTGCTTTTAAAATTGTTTTATGTATTAAATATGAATTATCATCATCTGCACTCTTATCAATTATTTTTGCTATTTTTCCAGGGTGTACATCCATTATATTATTAATGTTATAACCTAAAATATTAAGTTTTTGATTTAAGGTCCTTAATGTATCAATTTCTGGAGCTTCATGTACTCTATAAATAGCAGGAGTATTTTGCCAATGCAAATATTCTGCTACTGCTTCATTTGCAGCAACCATAAAATCTTCAATTAATTCTTGTGATAGTCCAGAAACTCTTCTTGAAATATTAATAATATCTCCGTTTTCATCAAGTATTAATTTAATTTCTGGTATATTGAAATTAATCATCCCTTTTTTATTTTTTTGATTTCTTAATAATCTTGATAAATCTAACATATCCCATAACATAGGAAAACTTTTATCGTTATTATGATACATATTATTTACATCATCATAATTTAATCTATGATGTGATCTAATAATTGATTTAAAGAAGTCACTTTCAATTAATTTTCCATTTAAGTCATATTTTAATTTTACAGTAAATGTTAATTTATCTTCATCTGGATTTAAAGAACATAAGTTATTTGATAATTTTTTTGGTAACATTGGAATAACTTGTTCAGCTAGATAAATACTATTTCCTCTTTTTGCAGCTTCTAAATCAAGAGTAGAGTATTCTTTAACAAAATGAGATACATCGGCAATACTAACATATAAAGTATAACTATTGTCATCCTTTTCTAAATAGATGGCATCATCAAGATCTTTTGCAGTAATATCATCTATAGTGACAGTATTTTGTTCACGTAAATCAACTCTATAATTTAATTCTTCAGTAATTTCCGGTTTTTTAATTTGTACAGTTTCTTTTTTTATTTCTGGATTAAATCCTACTGAGATATTTGCAGCATACAGCAAAGAATTTAATAAGTTATTTGAATTATTAATATTCCCAAAATTTGTTATTACATTAACTTTTATATCGTCTTTATTTAAAGTAGAGTAATCAATTGTAAAACTTAATATATCTCCATGTTTTATTTTTATTTTATTTGATGAAGTAGTAACGATTAAATCACTACGATTAAGCCTAATTATATATTTATTTCTTTTACACAAAATAACATTTCCAAAATATGGTGTTTTCTGTCTTTTTAAAACTTGTAAAACTTTACCTATTAGTTTTTCCTCATCAATAATTTCAACTTTAACTGTGTCTCCATCAAAAGCATTATTAAAGTTTAAATCTCTAATTAATACTTTTTCATTATTTTCAGTATATGCAAAAGCAAATCTACGATTTTTGCATATAAATTTACTTTCAAAAATTTTATTCATTTATTCACCTTTATTTATAAGTTTATTTCTAAATAAAATCGTATTTGGATGTATAGTAACATTTTTATTAATTAAGTGTTGTAATTTAAAATTAATCTCCATTAATATAGCTGAATCTAAATTTTTTATTGCTTCAGCTCTTATTAAATCAACATTTGGATAGTTTCTACCATCTTCAATAGCATCGGCTAAATAAACGATTTTATCTACTAAGGTCATTTCTGAACGACCTATTGTATGATATCTTAGGGAATCAAGTATTATTTCATCTGTTATATTAAATCTTTTCTTAGCGTAAGCTGCAGCGGCAAATCCGTGTAATACTTGATTTATTTTGAATCCATTATCAAAAATATATTTATATTCATCTTCAATGATAGAGTAGGATTTTTCATCACTAAAATATTTAGCTATATCATGCAATAAAGCACCAACTTCTACAATTTCAGTTGGTGCATTATATATTTTTGCAAGTTCTATTGCCTTATCTCTAACCCTTAAAATATGATTGTATCTTTTATCAGTTACTAATTTTTGTAACTCTTGATCTATTTCTTTTAAGTTATACATAAGTTCTCCTTAATTTGCATCTATTTCTACATTAATTTCATCATAGTCTTTAAAATTTTCTTTTAAAGTATATTTGACAGAATTAACAAACATTTGTATTGATTCGTTATTTAATTTACTAAAATAGTTGTTTAGTTTAATAATTAGTACATTCTTACCATTATCTTGAATTGAATATGCAGCTAAAAATTTATAGTTATCATTTAACTTATAAAAACTAGAATTTTTAATTACAGCATTTACATAATCACCTTCATCTACAACAGCAGATTCAGTCTCAACTTCAAGCTGTTTATATTCTTTTGCTTTTTTATCATATAAATAGACTGTTAGGTATTTTATTTCACTATTAATACTATTTTCAGTAGATAATATAGGGTTATTTACTCTATTATTTACATAAAAATATGAAATAGTACTTATTATAGCTAAACTTGATAGAATAATTAATAATTTATTTTTTTTCATAATTTTACTCCTCAAAATTCTCTCTAATTGCATCTGCAATAGCATTAACTGCAATCATTTGTCCAGTTTCACTTGCTAGTTTTACATTATCTGATTCATTTGTTATAAATCCAAGTTCTATTAAAATTGAAGCAGATTCACTACCACGAAGTACAGCAAAATTTGCTCCAAATATACCTCTTTTTCTAAAATTCATTTGTTTAGAGTAGTTATCTAAAATAACTCTTGCTAAATTAGCGCTTTTTTCTTTAGTTCTATTAATAAAAAAATCGCCAAGGATTTGATTAATGATACTTACTTTTTTTGCTTGAGCCTCATCATATTTTTCTTCAAGTTCTATTAATTTTGAAGTATATGGGTTAGTTTCTTTAGAAAAATAGAAGATTTCAGCACCATTTGCAGCTTCATTTGATGCAGCATTTAAATGTATACTTACAAATAAATCAGCAGAATTTTTATTACCAATTCTTGGTCTTTCACTTAAAGTTATGAAATTATCATCATTTCTTGTAAGTATAACTTTATGATCTCTTTTAAGATTTTTGGCTAATTTTAAAGTTACATCTAAAGCTATGTCTTTTTCTAATTTTCCATGACCTCTAGCTCCTGAATCATGACCACCATGTCCAGCATCTAAAACTATAACTAACTGTTTTTTTGTAAGTGGGCTTATTTTTTTGGGAACCTCAACTTTAGTTTGTTTTATTTTAATTTCATTGTCGGTATAAGTAATATTTGAATTAAATCCATATTGTGAATATGTATAGATTCCCGTAACATCTTTTGTTATTTCATCTATCATAATATATTTATAGAATTCATCATTAATATTAACTTGTTTTAGTACTTCTTCAGATATTTTTGTATTTTTAAGATTAAGTTCTGTAACATTGTAACTAATATTGTTAGATGTAATTTTAGTTTTATTAATTACTGGTTTTGTAATACTAGAGTCAAATCTAAGTATAAATTCCCCGTTTTGATATTTTACATCCTCCAATACGGCAGAGAAAGTTAAAGATGATACACATATACCTAGAAGAAGTAATGTTTTTTTTATTTTTTTAAACATAAAAACTCCTTAATTTATTATACGTGAAACAGCTCTTTTTGTTATTGTAAGTCTTGCATTTTGATCAACTTTAATTTCAACTGTTTCAGTATCTAATTTAGTAATAGTTCCAATTATACCTCCAACTGTCATTATTTTTTGACCTACTGTTAAACTATTCATCATTTCATTAAATTTATTTTTTTTCTTTGCATTACTATAATACATAATACCAGCAAATGGTAATAATATTACAGCATATATTGCTAAAATTGTTCCTGTAGAATTCATAATTTACTCCCTTCAAATTCATATATAAATTATAACATATAAAATTTTAAAAATCTATAAATAAATATATAGACAAATATTTGAATTTACTTTATTATATAAGAAAGGAAGGTGAATTATGAAAATTAATAAAGTTAAACAACAAGAAATTGATGAAATATATAAATCAGTATTAAATAGAATAGAAAAAGCAATAAAAGGTTATGAGAATACTATAAAATATAGTGAAAAAGATTATTTTGCAGAAATAGCTTTCTGTATTTTAACTCCACAAAGTAAAGCAAAAAATGCTTGGTCTGCAATTGAAAAATTAAAAGAAACAGATTTATTATATAAAGGAACAGCAGAAGAAATAGTAGAATATTTAAATGTGGTAAGATTTAAAAATAATAAAGCTAAATATCTAGTAGAATTAAGGGATTTAATGACTAGAAATGGAAAATTAGATAGTAAAAACATATTAGCAGAAATCGAAGGTGTAAAAGAAAAAAGAGATTGGATATTAACAAATGTAAAAGGGATGGGTTTAAAAGAAGCGGCACATGTATTAAGAAATTTAGGCTATGGTAGGTATTTAGCGATACTTGATAGACATGTGCTTAAAAACCTTAAAGAGTTAGGTGTAATTGAAGAAATTCCTAAAACTTTAACTCCAAAGAAATATTTTGAAATTGAAAGTTTGATGGAGGAATATTCAAAAAAAGTTAGTATACCAATGGATGCATTAGATCTTGTATTTTGGTATCAACAAGCAGGGGATGTGTTTAAATAAGTTAATCTTAAAGTAGAATATTTTAATAAATTAACAATTTATTCGCTTTTTATACTATAGTAAAAGTGAGGGCATATATATAAATGTTTTTAAATAACAAATTGATAAAAAAATATAGAATAAAAATATTTTTTTTGATAAAATATGTTAAGAAGTATTAAAATAAAGATATTTTAAAGATGGTAATAAAATGTAGATAAAGTGAGAAAAAATGTATAATAACGCATATTAATAAAATAACTAAATATATGTTATAAAAAAGATGGGGCTGTTGAAAAGTCCTAATTAATGAAAAGAGATAAAAAATATATGAAAATTCATATAAATTTTATCTCTTTTTTTTATTATATAGGAAATTATAATTCTAATAAGATGTGTATAATTTTATTGATTAATATAAAACACAACAACAGTTTATAAAAAATAAAATTAAAAGGAATTATCTAATTTTTTTAGATTAATCCCTTCTATTTTTTTGAGGAGACTATTGAGGAAGAAAAAAACTCTTACTTTTCAACAGCCCCAGTAATTTTTATTTACCAAATAAACCTTTAGCTGCATCTAGTAATGAATCTACATTTGCATTTTTTAATAATGAGCCTAATGCTTCTTCTAATTTAGCGGTTAAACCGCTTATAGCTTCTTCACCTAAGTATTGTTTAGCAAATTCTTTAATTTTATCTACATATGTAGTTAACTCTTCTTTTGTAATTTGGTTATCTTCAAATAATCCGTTTAATTTAGTAGTAAAATCACCTAAATTTGATTTAACTAAATCAAGCCCATTACTTAAATCTGCACCATTCACAACTTCTTTAATTTGTTCAAAATCTTTGTTAAAATCATCTAATGAATACATAATTTTCCTTGTACGATATAGTTAGTTCTTAAACTTTATCATACATCTCCTTTCTTTAGTTTTTTACATTTTAATATTATCAAGTATAATTTAAGTATAATTACTGAGTATAATTTATGAATTCTTATTGTTTTACTTTTTAAAGGAGAGTATTACCCCAGTATTATATCTATTTTTTATAGTTGGATAAGTTATCAAATTTTAATCTCATTACAAGTCTATTAGTATAATATTTGGTGTACACTATGCTTCTGTTATTAATTCTAGTAATGAAGTTATTGGTAAACCTTTTCTTGTAACTAATAATGCTTCTGGTTTTTCTAAACTAAAAGATGCTTTAAAAGATTACAATAAAGAAGAGGTTTTAATAGTTATTGAATCTACTTCTATTTATGGAAATAACCTTATTAAGTATTTCTATAATCTTGGATTTAAAATTACTATTTTAAATCCTATACTTACAAATAGATTAAGAAAAGCTTCTATACGTAATGCTAAAAACGATAAGATAGATTCTATCTCTATTGCTCAAACAGCATTACTTTGTGCTTATTCTTCATTTAAAGAACTTTCTAAATTTAGAAGAAATCTAAAAAAATCTATTGCTTCTTTAAAAACAAAGCTTACTTCTTATATTGATGAACCTTTCCCTGAATATATTAGCTTTTTTAATTCTGGTATTCATACTAAAACTTCTTATACAATACTTAAAGATAGCGCAAACCCTAATAGAATTAAAACCTTATCTATTAAGAAATTAACTACTATTCTTAACAAAAGTTCTAATGGTCGGTTTAAACAGTCTAAAGCTGTAGATTTAATAGAACTTGCTAAAAATTCTATAGGGAATTGCACTAGCTCTCTAGACACTCAAATTAAATTCTTATTTTAACTATACCCGGTATTTCTAACTCTAATGCCGCAATTATACTAGGTGAAATAGGTAATATTGATAAATTCGATAGTCCAGCTAAATTAGTTGCATATGCAGGTCTTGATTGTACAGTTAGACAATCTGGTAATTTTAATGCTCAATAATCTACTAGAATGTCTAAACGTGGACCAGCATTATTAAGATATGCTTTAATTAATGATGCTTGACAAATTTCACTTTTAAACAATACATTTGCAAAATATTATCAATTAAAAAGAAATCAAGGTAAAAAACATTACTCTGCTTTGGGTCATGTTGCTAAAAAGTTAATTCATGTTATATTTAAAATCCTTAAGGATAATGTTGCCTTTGATCCTGATTCTTTAGGATAATTGATATTGTTTAAAAAGCACATCATTTAGTGCTAATTTTGTTATGTCTAAAATTTGATAACCTATCCAACTATATTTTTATTAATTTATACTTGACAAATCATAGTTGGGCTCCTTTTATTTTTATCTATACAAATCATTGATTTGTTCTTGTAATTCTTCGTCTTCGATATATTCATCAAAGCTCATTTCTTTATATATTAAACCTTTAGGTGTAATTTCAATAATCTTATTTGCAACAGTTTCAATAAATTCATGATCATGTGTTGTAAATAATATAGTACCGTTAAATTTAGTTAAACCTTTATTTAATGAAGTAATTGATTCTAAGTCTAAATGGTCTGTAGGGTTGTCAAGAAGTAATACATTTGCACCTGATAACATCATTTTAGCTAACATACATCTAACTTTTTCTCCCCCAGAAAGTACTTTTGCTTCTTTTCTAGCTTCTTCACCAGAGAATAGCATACGGCCTAAAAATCCTCTAACATATTCTTCATGTTGATCTTTTGAAAATTGTCTTAACCAATCAATTAAAGATAAGTCAACATTTTCAAAATACTCAGAGTTATCTTTAGGGAAATAACTTTGAGTAGTAGTCATACCCCATTCATAAGTTCCGGTATCTGGTTCGATTTCTCCTGCAAGGATTTGGAATAGAGTTGTTTTAGCTATATCATTTCTTGAAAGAATAGCAACTTTATCATTTGTATTAATAGTAAAACTAATATTATCTAATACTAGTTCACCATCTATAGTTTTAGATAGGTTTTCAACTTTTAACATATTGTTTCCAGCTTCTCTTTCAGGTTTAAAATCAACATATGGGTACTTTCTATTAGATACTTGCATATCTTCTAATTGTAATTTTTCTAATTGTTTTTTTCTACTTGTTGCTTGTTTAGATTTTGATGCATTAGCAGAGAATCTAGCAATAAATTCTTGTAATTCTTTTCTTTTTTGTTCAACTTTTTTATTTTGGTTTCTTAATAATTCTTGCATTAATTGTGAAGACTCATACCAGAAGTTATAGTTTCCAACAAAAAGTTTAATTTTTCCATAATCAATGTCTGCAATGTGTGTACATACTTTATTTAAGAAGTGTCTATCATGAGATACTATTAATACAGTTGTACTTTCAAGATCCATTATAAAATTTTCAAGCCAGTTAACAGCTTTTAAATCAAGTCCGTTTGTAGGCTCATCAAGAAGTAATATATCTGGATTACCAAATAAGCTTTGAGCTAATAAGACTTTAACTTTTTCAGGTTCTGTTAATTCTTTCATAAGTTTATAGTGTAAATCAGGTGTTATACCTAATCCATTTAATAATTTTTCAGCATTAGTTTCAGCTTCCCAACCATCTAAATCAGCAAATTCACCTTCTAGTTCTGAAATTTTAATTCCATCTTCATCTGTAAATTCAGTCTTAGAGTATATTTCATTTCTTTCTTGCATTATTTGATAAAGTTTTTCATGGCCCATAATTACAACATCTAAAACCATGTTTTCTTCATAAGCAAAGTGGTCTTGTTTTAAAAATGATATTCTTTTATTTTTATCTATAATAATTTCACCATTTGTAGAGTCAACTTCACCAGTTAATACTCTAAGAAATGTAGATTTACCAGCACCATTAGCACCTATAATTCCATAACAATTTCCTTCTGTAAATTTTATATTTACATCCTCGAATAATTTTCTTCCTCCAAATTGGACAGTTAAATTACTTGTAGTTATCATATTACATCCTTTCAATTATATTTTCTTCTATATATTATAGCAAATTATATTGATTTTTTCAAATTTTAAATATACCCTAAAAAGGTTGCTTTTATTCGATTAATTATAGTATAATATTAGTATAATTTAATGAAAAAAAGAGGTGATTAAAATGGAAATACCAATAAAAGATGGTTTTAAATTTTTAAAGGGAGCAATTAAGTATCATCCTACAACCAATGTGCCATTAGAGTATATTGTAAAAGATGATGCAGTATGCCTGACATTGTTTGATGAGAACTTAGAAAAAGTTTTATTAGTAGAACAATATCGTCCAGGTGTTGATAAGGCTACTTTTGAAAATGTTGCAGGTATTATTGATCCAGGTGAATCTCCTTATTATGCTATAAATAGAGAATTGAAAGAAGAAACAGGATATAATCCTGAAGATGTATGTGACATGATAGAAATCAGAAATCCTATGTTAGTTGACCCATATATGACACAGTTTATATATTTTTATGCAGCTAGATTAAAATCAAATGATATATTACCAGGTAATACAGACTTTGATGAGGGAGAGGATATAAAATCACATTGGGTTAAAATAGATGAAATTGAGGAATATCTAATAGATATGAAAACATTATTAGCTGTAAAATATTTTTTACCTATCTTAAAAGAAATGAGGGTGAAAAATGAAAAATAATGTAGATATAGATAAATTAACACAAGAAGAAATTGATTTATTAAAACAAGAAATTAAGAATAGATTAGAACATGGTGAAGAAGAAGAATATTTTGAAGATGCGGATGATATAGATACAGAGGAAATAGCAGAAGATCTTCAAAATTTAGAATCTGAAGAAGAAGTTGAAGAATTTGTTGAAGAACACCATACAGTAGATATTGCTGATTCATTTTATGAAATAGAAGATGATTCAGAACTTTTAAGAGTATTTAAATTATTTAGTGAAGAAGCACAAATAGAAATATTTGAACAAGCAGATGAAGAACTACAAATTCGTATTTTAAATTTACTTGATTTAGAAGAATCAATTGATATTTTAACTTATTTACCACCAGATGATGTTGCCGATATTTTAGGTTCATTAGAATTAAGAAAAAGTAAAGAAATATTAGATAATATGAAAAGATCTGATGCAAATAAAATCAGATTGCTATTAGGTTATGCAGATGATACTGCAGGGGGGATAATGACCACTCAGTATATTGCATTTAAGAAAAACCTTAAAATTAAAGACATTATGGAAAAAATAAAAGTTATTGGTCCTAAAACAGAATATATAGAAACTATATTTGTATTAGATGAAGAGTCAAGATTATTTGGAGAAGCCGATTTACGTGATATTTTAATAGCATCAGATGATACAATTTTAGAAGAAATAACAGATGAAAATATTATTTATGTTGATCCATATTATGATCAAGAAAAAGTTGCACAAATAGTTTCTAGATATGGATTAAAAGTTGTTCCTGTAGTTAATAGAAAAGGTAATATGTTAGGAATAATTACGATAGATGACGTTATTGATGTAATTAATGAAGAAAATACAGAGGATATCTTGAAATTACACGGGGCAGGGGATGATGAGACTTTAGAAACAACATTAAAAGATAGTGTTTCAAAAAGACTGCCTTGGTTAGCGATTAATTTAGTAACAGCATTTTTAGCTTCATTTACAGTAGGATTATTTTCAGAGACAATAGATGCGGTTGTAGCACTTGCTGTTTCTATGCCTATAGTATCAGGAATGGGTGGAAATGCAGGAACTCAAAGTTTAGCTGTTACAATTAGATCGATTGCGCTTGACGAGAGCGATAGTGATGATAGTTGGAAAATATCTTTAAAATATATTGCTTTAGGATTTATAAATGGTATAGTTTTAGGAGTAATATGTGCGATTGCAATTTATTTCTTTTATAAGAGTTTTTATCTAAGCTTTGTAATATTTTTAGCGATGATTGGAAATTGTGTAATTGCATGTTTAGTTGGATATCTTATACCAGTTGGTCTAAAATTAGCAAAGATAGATCCAGCAATGGCTTCAGCAGTTGTATTAACAACAATTACAGACATTTGTGGATTTTTCTTATTCTTAGGTTTAGCAACAGTATTTTTAGATAAATTAGTATAGGAGAATAGATGGTAAGATTTTTAGTTGTATTTTTTTTAACAAGTATAGTAATTAGAATAACTAGAAAAATTATGCAAACTTATAATGATAAATTTGAAAAAGTAGTAGGAATAAATAATGAGCTTATTATTACAAAAAGAGATTTATTTACTATTAAAAATATTTATATTGATCTTTATGAAGTAAAAGATATTCTAGTAAATTCTCTTTCTTTTAATTCAACATCTGAAGGAGCTAGAATAAATAAGTTTAAAATTATTTTGTTAGTTGGAGATAAAAAATTATTTATTAATAAAAAAAATAATGTTTTAAAAATAATAAAAGCAATAAAACTTTTAGATGAAAGTCTATATTATAAAGTTTTAGATAAAACAGTATTTGTTTTTGATCCAATAAGATATACTCTTGAAAAAGAGATGGAGGATATAAAAGTTGATTGAGAAAATACTTGGTTATGAAGTAGAAAGAAAAAAAGTAAAAAACATTAATTTAAGGGTAAGAAGTGATTTAAGTATATATATATCTGCACCATTAAATATTGATAATTATTATATAGAGCAGTTTATATTATCAAAAAAAGATTGGATAGATAAGAATATACAGAAGTTTAAAGTATATAAAGAGAATGTTCAAGAAGAAACTTTTGAAGATTCTACTAAGATAAAATTTTTAGGGAAATATTTTAGTTTAAATATTATTGAAAATACTTATGATAATGTAAATATTTCAGAAGATAGAATTATTATAAATACTAAAAATAACGAATTTAATTATAAAAAGAAGCTTATAGAACAATTTTATTATAAAGAAGCAGAAAAACTTTTTAAACAGAGAATAGAAATTTATTTATCAGTTATGAATGAAAAAATTGATAGATTAATAATAAAGACTATTAAAGGAAAGTGGGGTTATTGTAAGCCAACTGAGAAAATAATAGCGTTAAATACAAATTTAATAAAACGTTCATTATTTGAAATTGATTATGTTATAATACATGAGTTGGCACATCTAAAGCATCCAAATCATAGTGTAAATTTTTATAGGCACATTGAAAAATATATGAAAAATTATAAGGATGCGGAAACAAAATTAAAATACAGGTAGGTGTAATATGAATTCAATAAATAATTATAAACCAAGTTATAAGAGTATTTCAGCTGGTATCATAGCTGTATTGGCGATTGTTTCAATTGTATTAAGCTGTTATACTGTAAATACAGGGGAGGTAGCAGTTATTTCTACTTTTGGTAAAGTAAATAAAATCGAGGGTGAAGGACTTAATTTTAAAATACCTTTTATACAGTCAAAAGATATGTTGGAGATTAGGGAAAGAATTTATGATTTTACAAAAGAAAATGGAGAAGATTTATCTTTAAATGTTTCAACAAAAGATATACAAACTGTAAATATTGAACTAAATGTTCAAGCAAGTATTTCTGATCCTGAAAAATTATATAAAGCTTTTCGTGGAAATCATGAATCTAGATTCATAAGACCTAGAGTAAGAGAAATAGTACAAGCCACAATATCTAAATATACAATTGAGGAATTTGTTTCGAAAAGAACAGAAATTTCAAGATTAATATTTGAAGACTTAAAAGATGATTTTGAAACTTATGGTCTAAATGTATCTAATATTTCTATTGTTAATCATGACTTTTCTGATGAATATGAAAAAGCAATTGAACAGAAGAAAGTAGCAGAACAAGCAGTAGAAAAAGCAAAAGCAGAACAAGAAAAATTATCTGTTGAAGCAGAAAATAGAGTAAAATTAGCTGAGTATAATTTAAAAGAAAAAGAATTACAAGCAAAGGCGAATCAAATTGAAAGTAATTCGTTAAGTAAACAATTATTACAAAAAATGGCAATTGAAAAATGGAATGGAGAATTACCTAAAGTTCAAGATGGTTCTTCTTCAATTTTAATAAATGATGTTATAAGATAGAAAGAGGTAAAATATGAAAGTAAAAATGACGACAAACAAAGGGATAATTAATTTGAATTTATTTGAAGATGCGGCACCAGTAACAGTTGCTAATTTCGTTAATTTAATTAGTAGAGGATATTATGATGGTTTAAAATTTCATAGAGTAATTGAAGATTTTATGGCGCAAGGTGGAGATCCTACAGGAACTGGAATGGGTGGTCCTGGGTATGCATTTGGTGATGAATTCTTTAATGGATATGTATTTGATAAACCTGGATATTTAGCAATGGCTAATGCAGGGCCAAATACAAATGGGTCTCAATTTTTTATAACTACAGTAATAACAGGATGGTTAAATAATAATCACACAATATTTGGTGAAGTAGAATCTGAAGCTGATTTAAAAGTTGTAAAAGAATTAGTTACTGGAGATATAATGGAAAAAGTTGAAATAACAGAAACAAACGAAGAGTATTTAAAAGAAGTAGAACATGTAATTGCTGAATTTAACAAAGCTTTAGATAAAAATAAATAGGAGAAAAAGAATGAATACATTAGATTATTTATTAAAATTAACTAGCATTCCTTCGCCAACAGGTTATACAAAAAATATAATGAAATTTGTTTATGATGAAATAAAAAGTTTTGGTTTATTTCCTCAATATACAAATAAAGGGGCTGTAATGGTTACTTTAAAAGGTATTGATGATGAGAAACATCGTATTGTAACAGCTCATTTAGATACCTTAGGTGCAATGGTGAGAGCAATTAAACCAAACGGTCGCCTTAAAATAGATTTAATTGGAGGTTTTACATTTAATTCTATAGAAGGAGAAAATTGTAAAATTCATGTTTCAAAAAATGAAAAAGCTATTGATGGAACTATATTAATGCATCAAACTAGTGTTCATGTATATAAAAATGCAGGAACTATTGAAAGAAATCAAACTAATATTGAGGTAAGAATTGATGAAAAAGTAACTAGTGAAAAAGAAACTAGAGATTTAGGTATAGAAGTAGGAGATTTTATTTCTTTTGATCCAAGAACTGTAGTTACAGACAGTGGGTTCATTAAGAGTAGACATTTAGATGATAAAATAAGTGCTGCAATAATGCTAAATTTACTTAAAGATTATTCTGAAAATAAAATAATTTTACCTAATACAACACATTTTTACTTCAGTAATAATGAAGAAATTGGCTATGGAGCAAATTCGAGTATACCAGAAAATGTTGTTGAATATTTAGCAATTGATATGGGAGCTATGGGTGATGATCAACAAACAGATGAATATACTGTTTCAATTTGTGTGAAAGATGCTTCAGGTCCATATCATTATGAATTACGTCAACATTTGGTTAATTTATCAGAAAAAAATAATATTGGTTATAAATTAGATATATATCCATATTATGGAAGTGATGCTTCAAGTGCAATGAGAGCAGGAATTGATGTTAGACATGCTTTAATAGGTGCTGGTGTTGAATCTTCACATTCTTATGAAAGAAGTCACATAGATTCAGTAAAAGCAACTGAAAAATTAGTAGATGTTTATTTAAAAAGTAATTTAATATAAAAAGCTATTCATATGAATAGCTTTATTTTATATTATTTTCAAGTTTTGATAATTTTTCATCAATTAAACTTAAAATATATTCTCTATCTTTTTCATTGTTAACAAAATCGATTTCATCTACATTTATAGTTATTATTTCAGATATATTATAATTTTTAAAATATTCTCTATAATGTCTATCTAAACTTTCCCAATAGTCTCTAGGAACGATTTGCTCGTAATCTCTACCTCTTTTTTTAATCTTAGCTAAAGCAGATTCTACAGAAGTTTCTAAATAGATCATCAATGCTGGTTTTTCAACATGTTCTAACATATTAAAAAGTAATTCTTCATATAATTCAAATTCTTCTTGTGTCATGTCTCCATCTTCAACAAGCATTTTAGAGAAGATTACATCTCCATAAATAGATCTATCCATAACACATCTACCTAATTTTGACGCATTCTTTATCATTTGGAATCTTTTATTTAAGAAAAATATTTGTAATGGGAAAGACCATCTTTTTCTATCATAATAATACTTATCTAGAATAGGATTATTTACAACAGGTTCTTCATACAATATAGAATCATATTTCTCTGCTAATATTTTTCCTAAAGAAGATTTTCCAACACCAACAACTCCATCAACACAAATTATTCCTTTCATTACACTCTCCTTAATTTTTATATTTTTAAAATAATCTTCATAATAACTTTTATGCATTACATTAATACTCCTATTTAAATATTTCAATAAATTATACCATGAGAATATGATATAAACAATCTTATTTTTTTATTAATTCATAATCATCAAGATAAGAGAAGTGTTTACTTTTATATTTAAAACCTAAGATTTTTTCAATATTTACATTGAAAGTAGAAGAGAGAATTTTCTTTTTAATATTTGGGTTAAATCTAGATAAATTCTCAATAAGTTCTTTAGTTTCACGTCTTTTACTTGAAGTTTTTTCAGCAGCAACTGTACAGCCGCAATTCATAGCTTGAATACCATTATTTTTTACAAATTTTATGATATTTTTTTCCTCAACGTAGAATAGAGGTCTAATCAGCTCTATATTAAAATTATCGGACCTTAATTTTGGTAACATAGTTTCATATTTACCCATATAAAACATAGACATTAGAGTAGTTTCAATTACATCATCTAAATGATGACCTAAGGCAAGTTTATTACAGCCAAGTTCTGTAGCTTTGTTATAAAGAGACCCACGACGCATTTTAGCACACATATAACAAGGATAATCCTTAGCAATTTTACCAGCAACTTCAAATATATTATCATTATATATATGACAAGGGATATTTAAGTGGTCAAGGTTAAATTTTAAATTATCTAGGTTACGTTGATTAAATCCAGGGTTCATAGCAATAAAAACTAAATCAAATTTTGTATTTGAAGCTCTTTGTAATTCTTGAAATAGTTTTGCTAATAATAATGAATCTTTACCTCCTGATATTGCAACAGCAATTTTATCATTTTCATTGACCAATTCAAAATCTTTTAAAGCTTTAATAAAAGGAGACCATAAATATTCTCTATATTTTTTTTGTATACTTTTTTCAATTATATCTAAAGGTTGTATTGGAACTTCTGGGAGTATAATAGGGCAGTTTGTATTTCCTAAAGACATTTTCATCTCCTTTCTATTTATACATAAGGTATATTATCGGACTCATATTAAAATTTTATCCAAGATTTCTTTTGCAACATTATCTTTAGTATTTTTATCAATATCAATTATATTTTCATTTTTATCAAATATTATAACTTTATTATTTTCTGAATTAAATCCAATTGTATTATCAGATATGTCATTTAAAATTATATAATCTAAATTTTTATTCTTAAGTTTTTGTTTTGCATTTTCATAAATGTTATTGCTTTCAGCTGCAAAACCAATTAAGGTAAATGTTCTTGGTTTAATTTCTGATAAATCTTTTAAAATATCTGGATTTAAATCTAAATCAATTTTTAGTTCTGTTAATTGATTTTTCTTTATTTTATTTTCTGAATAATTTTTTACTTTGAAATCAGATACAGCTGCAACCATAAAAATATAATCGTTAAATTTACTTTCAGTTAAAACAACATCATGCATTTCTTTTGCACTTTTTACATAAATTACTTTATCAATACCTTTTGGAACATCTAATTCGGGTTTTGTGCTCACTAGTGTAACATTTGCACCTTTTAATGATGCTTGTTTAGCTATAGCGTAGCCCATTTTACCACTTGATTTATTAGATATATATCTAACTGGATCTATTGGCTCTAGTGTCCCACCAGCTGTAATTAATATGTTTTTATTAAGTAATTCACTTGATCTTTCAATTTCAAAAACAATTTCATTAAAAATTTCATCTATTTGTGGTAATTTGCCGATTCCATTATCTCCACAAGCTAATAATCCAGTTGCAGGGTTAAAAATTCTATATCCATAATTATTTAATTTGTTTAAATTGTCTTGCAATATTGGATTTAGATACATATTTGTATTCATTGCAGGGAAAAACATAACCTTTTTTGAGTTACATGCAGCAATAAATGTTGTTAAAAAATCATCAGCTATCCCTGATGAAACTTTACCAATAAGATTATAGGTTGCTGGAACTATGCATACTAAGTCAGCTTTTTTGGATAACTCTATATGAGTTACCTTGATATCATCTTTGTCAAATATTTCGGTATAAACCTTATTCCCGGTTATTGTCTGAAATAATAATGGTGAAATAAGTTTTGTAGCATTTTCAGTCATTATTACAGTTATATTATAATTTTGTTTTTTTAGTTTAGAACATAAATCTAGAGCTTTATAGCAAGCAATACCAGAAGTTACACCAATAACAATATTTTTCATTTAATCACCTCTTTTAAATTAATTATACAATAATAAACAGACAAATTCAATATAAGTTTATTTTTTACAATTCACACACAAAACACTTACTCACAAAACTTATTATTTAAGTCACAAAACTTACATTTCAATAAAAAGAAACAAGATTTAATAATGCACTTAAAAAAAATACATCAATATAATTAGTCACAATATCGCCGATTATTCACATTGTACAATACAGTTTAACTTTATTTGTAAAAAATGTATAACACAAAAAGTTTGATGTTATATATTTAGAACAAATATAGCAAAAACGTGATTTTATCAGCTGTTGGTAATGTTCCAAATACACAACACCCAAATAAAAAAAGTTCCTTCTCTTTTTAGAAAGAACTTTAAAACTATTTGGAGCTTTGATCCTTTTATGTGTCCTAATTGTAATATTTATCTTGAAGCTTATGAACTTTTTGTTTCCTCTGCTATTGGCCGACCTATTCATAAATTCTATAACCCTAATGGCCTATTATTTAAATAGGTATTTTTGTATTACTTAAATTTACTTATTAATTTTCTATAAACTGTGGTTTCTTTTTATATTAATCAATAAAATTATATACATCTTATTAGAATTCTAATTTCCTATATAATAAAAAAAATAACACCTGTTAAAGTGTTATTTAAATAATTCTTTCATATACTTACTTATATTTTTAATTATATCACTTGGATTTATTATGTATTGTTCTTCTTGTAATTTATCTGCTATATATCCATGTAAATATGTTGCTATAATTGCTGCATTCATTACTCCATAGCCTTGTGAATTTATTGATGAAATCATACCTGTTAGTACATCACCCATTCCTGCATTTGCCATATATGGATTTCCAGTATCAATTATGTATACTTCTCTTCCATTAGTTATATATGTATTCTTACCTTTCAATAATAATGTTACTCTGTTTTGCTTTGAATATTCTAGTATTGTTTCAATTGGCTCTTTTATTATTGTATTCAAATCAATTTTACTTATTCTTGAAAATTCTCCTATATGGGGTGTAATTATTGTTTTCTCTGGATCATTAAAATTGATAACATTATTTAACGCACCTGCATCAATAACAAAAAATTTATCATCTTTATATTCTTCAATTATATTATATATATATTCATTGAATTCCATTCCAGGTCCAATTGCTATTGTAGTTGCTTTTTCAAGATTGTTGATATTCTTTTCAAATATAATTTCTGGAATATTTCTTGTAATTTCCTCTATCTTATCGTAGTCCGATAACAAATATGTATAACCACTACCGCATTTTACTGAAGCTTGTGTTGCTAGTTCTGCAGCACCAAAATACTTTTTAGATCCAGAAATAATAAATGTTTTACCATATGTAGTTTTATTATCTTCTTCTCTTCTTTTTAATTCCATTTTTTTTATATCAGCCTTTTCGACTAGATAGGTTGTTGAAAATTTTTTTAGTTCTTCATTTGGAATAACAATATTTTTAATTACTTCAATTTCTCCTGTATTAATTTTACAATTATAATTTAAGAATCCTTGTTTATATGTCATTATACTTAATGTTTTATCAGCTTCAATACATGCACCATATGTATTACCATATTTTGAGTCTAGTCCAGATGGTATATCTATACTATATACTTTATATTGTGATAATATTTTATACTTATTTATTTTATAAATAATATCTTTAATATTTTTTGATAATTCTCTATTTAAACCTATACCAAAGATTGCATCAATAACAACTTCAGATCTTTGTAAATAAAAATCTAATTTTTCAATATTATCAATTATTTGTATACCTATTTTTTCACATCTAATGATATTTTTTTTACATTCTTCACTATAAAAATCGTTATTTATTTTAAAAACAATAACTTCTTTATTATTTGTATGTAATTGTCTTGCAAGAGCATATCCATCTCCTCCATTATTGCCAAAGCCTGCGATTATCAAATAAGTATCAAAATTTTTATCTATACTCTCATATAACTTAAAAACAACATTTTCCATTAGTACATCTTTACTAATTTCACATTGATTTTCAATGTATTCATCAATTTGTTTAGTTGTAATATTATCACCAACAATTATCATAATTCTACCTTTAAATCTTTCAAGTATTCTTTTATTCTATCTTTAAGTTCTGGATGTCTAAGTCCGAATTCTACAGTAGCTTTAAACATTCCAAATTTATCACCTGTATCATATCTTAAACCATCAAATTCATATGAATAAAGTTTTGATTCATTATTTTTAGCCATATTAAGTATTGCAGGTGTTAACTGTATCTCAAAGTCTACAGGTTTTTCTTGCTTAAGATATTTAAAGATTTGAGGTTCTAGGATATATCTACCTAATGCAGCAAATTCACTTGGAGCATCTTCTATATTTGGTTTTTCAACGAAATTTTCAATTTCATAAATTCTTTCATCAATCCTGTTTCCTTGTTTTATAATACCATATTTATTTAGATCTTTTTTAGGTACTTTTTGAACTCCAACTATACTTCCTCCACCGTTTTTCTCATATGCATCAATCAATTGTTTAGATACGGGAATTTCACCTTTTTCCTTATCTGTGTAAATGATATCATCACCTAATAAGATTAAGAATGGCTCATTTGCTACAAATGATTCTGCACATGATATAGCGTGCCCTAATCCTAAAGGTAATTTTTGTCTTACATAATACATATTTACCATTTTAGATATATTTTGGACTTCATTAAATAGTTCTTCTTTACCTTTCTCTTTTAAGATTGCTTCTAATTCATAAGAATAATCAAAATGATTTTCAATTGATTGTTTATTTCTACCTGTTATAATTAATATTTCCTGTATACCACTTTCTATTAATTCTTCTACAAGATATTGTAATGCTGGTTTATCAACAATACTAAGCATTTCCTTTGGCTGTGCTTTTGTTGCTGGTAAAACTCTTGTACCAAGTCCCGCTGCAGGGATAATTGCTTTACGAATTTTCATATTATCTCAACTCCTTAAAGTATTTACTCCTTTTTATATAATAAGTATATCTTATTTTTTGCTTAATTTCTACTAGTCCAGCAAAAATATTATTATAATAAATTTTTAGATATTTATCATTTTCATCAATTACTTTTAATTCTATTATTTTTGTCATACCATTAAGTAGTTCTAAATACATTTTTTCATCAACATCAAGTCTCTTATAATTAAAGAGTTTTTCAACTGGTATTTTTGTATTTACATCATTTAAAGTATATTTATCAATACGTTCTCTAACTAATTTAGTCATAGTAGCATAAGTATCTAAATCTCTTCCAATATCTCTTACTAATGATCTTATGTATGTACCACTACTTACATCAGCTCTAAATGATAATATATTTTCTTTATACTCAATATCATAAATATTGTAAATCTCAACTTCTCTTCCATCTAGTTCAAGTTCTATTCCTTTTCTAGCTAAATCGTAAAGTTTCACACCATTTTTTTTAATCGCAGAAAACATTGGTGGAATTTGAGAAAATTTACAAATATATTTATTTATAGTATTGTTAATTTGATTTAAAGATAATTTAAATTCAGAATCAGATTTATTTGTAATTTCACCCTCTAAATCAAATGTATTTGTTTCATAACCAAGTTCCATTTCAACATAATATGTTTTAGAGTGCTTCATTAAGTAATCAGAAAATTTAGTAGCATTATTAGCCATAACTATCATTAAACCTTCGGCCATTGGATCTAATGTACCTGCATGACCAATTTTTTTTATATCTAATTCTTTACGTACTTTTTGAATATATGAGAATGAAGTAATATCTTTTGGTTTATTCAATACTAATATGTAATCTTCCATCGCTCTCCTTTTTAAAAAATAGGCAATAAAAATATTGCCTAATTATTTATATTATTAATTATAATTGTAATCTTTGTACCAATGTTTATTTCTGATTCAATTTCAAATTTCTGATTTTGTATTTCTAATATTCTCTTAAATATTGATAATCCAAGACCATAACCACCAGTTTCTTTATTACGTGATTCATCTACTCTATAAAATCTATCAAAAATTTTATCTACTTCTTCTTTTTCTATTCCATATCCTTCATCTCTTACAATAAATTTACCAGTATTAGTAACTTTATCATATTTACTAGAAATATAGACATTAGATTTTTCTGGAGAATATTTAAGTCCATTTTCAATAATTATTCTAAGAGATTGTAAAAGTAAGTTTTCATCACTGATAAATTCAAATGTTTCATCTTCTTCGATTAAAACTTTTTTATTTAGACTAACTAGTTTATAATCTGTTTCAATTTGATTTAATATTTTAGATGAATTTACGTTTACTTTATTTAACATCTTTATATTATTTTCATCTCCACGTGATAAGAATAATAAAGATGTAATTAATTTTGTCATATTTTCACTTTCTTTTACTATTGAATCTGTAGATTCTATTAATAATTCATTTTTAGGTAATTCTTTTTCCTCATCAGTTAATGACTTTATGTATCTTCTATTAATTAGTTCAGCATATCCCTTAATTATTGAGATAGGTGTTCTTAATTCATGAGATACATCAGAAATAAATCTAGATTGTTTATCAAAAGTTAGATTAATTTTATCTAACATCTCGTTTATTATATTTGTTAAATCAAATAATTCATCTTTTACTTCAAAATTTGGAATTCTACGTGATAAATCTCCACTTGAAATTTCCTTAGAAGTTTTTATTATATTTTTTATTGGTTTTAGAATTCTATTACTTATTTCTCTAGAAGTTAAAAATATTAATATTAAACCTAAAAATGCACTAAATAAAAATAGTATTTTAAGTGTATTTATAGTTTTAACGTGTTGATCTATATTTTTTAAAATATATACATCAAATATAGCACCTTTAATATCTTTTGTTAATTTAACTACAGAAAAAGTTGAAGATTCATTGGAACCATTATTTAAAACTATTGTTTTTGGAATAAGTATATTAGAGTTAATATTATTAAATGTTTTATTCAAATTTTCATTTGTAATTGTAAATCCTGACGTGTTTAAAGCAACTACATCAAGATTATTTTTTGCAACTATATGTAAAACATATCTAAAATCTTCTTCCCCTGGATTGAAAGGTTTTGTATAAACTATACTTTGACCATTTATTTCAGGTTCAAATTTAAGTTTTAATTTTTTTTCGTTATATTTATTAGTATAATCCTCAATACGTGAAAAATAAGCATTAATTTCATTAACCTTATTTGAGTATTGTGAAATTAGAACATTAGTATTTTGTCCATTTAAAATAAAAAATAAAATTACAGTTGAAAATATAGTTATAAATATAAAAACAAAACTAAATGTTATTGTAATTCTATTCTTTATACCATATAGTTTTTTAAACTCATTATTTGAATACAAATCCTATCCCTCTTTTAGTTTGAATAAATTTTCTTGGATAAGGTTTATCAATTTTATCTCTTAAATATTTAATATATAAATCTAAAATATTATTATTTCCAATTTGATCAAATCCCCAAACTTCTTCAAGAATGTTATCTCTTCCTAAAACAATACCTTTATTTAAGACTAAGTAGTCTAATAAATCAAATTCTTTTTTAGAAAGTTGTATTAATTCTCCACCTCTGTAAACTTCGTGTGCGGTATAAGAAATTCTTAAATCTTCAAATACAAAGTCTTCTTTCTTCTCGTTTTTCTTTTTAGAACGTCTTAATAATGCTTTTATTCTAGCAATTAGTTCTTCATTTGAAAATGGTTTTGTTATATAATCATCAGCTCCATAATCAAAAGAAATTACTTTGTCAGTTATTTGATCTTTAGCTGTTAAGAAAATTATTGGTACATCTGAGTCTTCTCTAATTCTCTTACAAATTTCAAAACCATTCATTTTAGGTAACATTACATCTAGTAATATTAAATCAAAATGATTGTATTTTGCAGCTAATAATCCTTCTTTTCCATCATTTTGGATTTGCACATCAAATCCTTCAAATTTTAATTCTACTTCGATAATTCTTGCAATCTTAACATCATCTTCTATGATTAAAATCTTTTCTTTCATGATAAATTATCCTTCCTGTTTATTTATTTTTTCCACAAGAGCATTGTTTAGGAGTAAAACCTGTATTTGATTGATCTGTTTCAGAAATATCCATATCAGAATCTGAAACACCTTCAGGAAGTTTTACTCTAATTAAATCTAATTCTCCCATTTCAATTTCTGTTTCTATTATTGCGATTGTATTCGGATGTACAATTTCTTCATACTCCTCTGTTTTTGTATTATAGAAGTTATTTACCCTAAATTTAATTGGATCTTGATGAGGTCTTACTAATTCAAGTTCAACTTCTGGTGCAATAATTCTATTTCTAATTTGTACCTTATATTTATCCGTATCAACTTTTTCTAATACATTAGCAACTAATTGATATGTTTGTGAATATGATGAGCTTGTATTATAATTTTGATCAAATTCACTTGTTGAACCAAAGAAGAATCCTGATGAATATAATCTATGGCTTATTGTTTGTAATTCATATAACCATTTAGGGTCATATACATAATTTCCAGTATAATATGCATCAATTGCTTCTCTATATTGTTTAGTAACTGTTGAATTATAATATATAGATTTCATTCTTCCTTCTATTTTTAATGAATCTACCCCAGCTTCTAATATTTTATCTATAAATTCAATTGTACATAAATCTTTTGCATTAAAGATAAATGTTCCACCTTCATCTTCAACTATATCATGTGCTCCAGTTTCTTCGTGTCCTTCTGCTACAACTTTGTAATTCCATCTACAATCTTGAGCACAAATTCCTCTGTTTGCATCTCTTGATGTGAAGTAATTACTTAATAAGCAACGACCAGATACAGCCATACACATAGCACCATGTATAAATACTTCAAGTTCTATATCAGGTACTTTCTCTTTTATTTGTTTTATTTCATGTAAAGACATTTCTCTTGCTAAAATAACTCTTGAAGCGCCCATATCTCTATAAGCTTTTACTGTCATCCAGTTTGTTGCATTAGCTTGTGTACTTACATGTATTTCAAGGTTTGGTGCATGTTCTCTAACTTGTTGTATTATTCCTAAATCTCCAACTATAACAGCATCAACATTTGCCTTTTCTAAAAATTTAATAAATTTTGGTATATAGTTTACTTCTTGATTATGTGCAAAAATATTTAAAGTTACATATACCTTCTTTCCAAGTGAATGAGCATATTTTACAGCTTCAGTTAACTGCTTATCCGTAAAGTTTGCACTCATTCCTCTTAGATTAAATCCTCTACCACCTATATATACTGCATCAGCTCCAAAATGGAATGCAGCTTTTAATTTTTCCATGTTACCAGCAGGGGCAAGTAGCTCTGCTTTTTTTATCATTTTTCCTCCTTAATCATCACTTTGTTGTTTATTATAATAGTTGTGTTCATATTTCCCAGTTGGGTTTAGAAATCTTTGTCTTGCTTTATCAAATAATAAAAGCATACTTCCAGTTTGACCATTTCTGTGCTTAGCTAATAATAATTCAATTGGGAAAAGCTCAGTTTTAATATCTGCAATATTTGTTTTTCTTGCTTCATGATATTCTGGGTTAAATATAAATAAAACTTGATCGGCATCTTGTTCAATTGATCCAGATTCTCTTAAATCAGATAAAATAGGTCTTTTATCTTCACGAGAATCAACTTTTCTTGATAATTGAGATAAAGCTAGTATAGGTACATTTAATTCCTTAGCTAATAATTTTAAACCTCTAGAAATTTCAGAAATTTCTTGTTCTCTACTTCCGACTCTTGAACTTCCTTGAATTAATTGTAGATAATCAATTATAATCAACCCTATATCTTCACCTTCTCTTTGAACATTTCTACAAGTATTTTTAATATTTGAAATTGTAGGCGTAGCACCTGCATCAATTAATATTTTAAGTTTACTTAATTTGTCTAATGCTTGTGTATATTCTTGCATTGTTTCAGGATCACTAATAAAATCAAATTTTTTAATTTTTTCAAGTTCAATGTTTCCTGCCATTGCAATTAATTTCTTTAGTAATTCCTCTTCACCCATTTCTAAACTGAAAATTAAAACTTTTTTACCGCTTTCAGCCACATTTAATCCAATATTTAAAGATAAAGTTGTTTTTCCTACTGAAGGTCTTGCAGCTAATATTAATAAATTACTTGGATGTAGCCCATTAGTAATTTCATCATATCTTTTATATTTAGTTTTTACTCTTGTTTCTTGTTTTGGGTTATCTTTTAATTCTTTAATTCTTTCGAACTCTTTATGAGTTAATTCTTCAATATTGATTACACCATTACTTGTAGAATCATTATATAATTTACTTAATTCAAGTTGTGAGTTTTCAAGTATATTTTTAACATCATTATTATTAAATAATTGTTCGTTAATATTTCTTGCTAGACCAGATAGTCGTCTTTTTTTAGAATACTCAAGTATTGTATCTAAATATATTAGTGCATTAGCAGATGAATATGATGTTTCTACTAAGTTAGAAAGATATTCTAGTCCACCAACCTTTTCTAAATTGTTTTGGGATTTTAATATTTCACTTACAACATGTACATCTAAATCTAAGTTATCTTTATCGTCAATATGTTTTAACATAGCTTCATATACAAGTTTGTTAGTATTTGAATAAAAATCACTTGATTTCAATAAAGGGGTAATTTCACTTAATAGATTAGGGTCTACTAAAATTGCCCCTAATATTGATTTTTCAAAGTGTATGTTATGTAATACATTATCATTTTTTTCCATAAGGTATCTCCTATTATAGACTTATTACATTTACTTTTAAAATAGCTTTTATTTCAGCATAAAGTTTTACTTCAACGTTATGTAAACCTATAGATTTTAATCTAGCATCATTACCCATTTTCTTTTTATCAATTTCCACTTTTAATTGTTCTTTTACTGCCTCTTCTATTTCTTTAGCACCTAAAGAACCAAAAACTTTACCATCTTTTCCTACTTTTACTTTTAAAGTAATAGTATTTTTTTCTAGAATTTCTTTTACTTCATTAGCATGTTTTATTTCTTTTTCAATGTTTTTAGAAATTCTATTTTTTTGACTCTCTAATTTATTTATATTTTCAGGTGTAGCTGGTACCGCTTTATTTTGTGCAAATAAAAAGTTATTTGCATATCCGTCTTTTACTTCTATTATTTCATCTTTTTTTCCTACACCTTTAATATTTTCTTTTAAAATTACTTTTACTTTCATATTCTTCTCCTTATTTTTCAATTGCATTAAATATTGAAATAATCTTATTTTTTATCTCTTCATCAAATTCTCCATCATTTTCAACTGATCCACCAATTAAAACATTGTATTTAAATCCAAATCTATTTTCTAATTCAGTTTCTAAAAATTCAATAGTTTTTTCATTGTTTAAATAACGAAAATAATAACTTGATTTATCATTTAATATAGTAATATTATTATTTTGTGCTGAAATCTTAGTATCTTTGACTAAATTATAATATCTTTGTCTACCTAATTCATTTAAATATTTAATAAATATATCCCATTTTTCTTGAGAAAACTCAATACTTATATTCTGTGTTTGTGGTATTTGTGTTATTGTTTGTCTAGATGTAGATAAAATTTTGTTTATTATTATATATGCAAGCAATCTTTTATCTTCTTCATTCTTATATTTTACTAAAATTTCAAGTATGTTTGATATAATATTTATTTTTTTATCCAATTCAATATCTTGTATTTTTAAATATTTACAAAAGTCTCTTAAAAATTGATCAATTTGAATTCCTTCAAACCATAATTTATCAATAAATATTATTAGCTCTTCCTTTTTATTATTTAATAATAATTTTGTGAAATTTTGATGAAATATTTTTGAGACTACACCAAGTGCTTTTTCTGTTAATTCAACAGTTATTTTATCTTCATTGTAATAATTTGAAGCTACTTGTTCAAAAATAGAAAATGAATCTCTTGCTGAACCTTCTGATTTAGAATAAATAAGTTCTAAACTTTCTGTATCAATATTAATATTTTCTTTTTGAGCGACTTGTGTTAACATTTCAATTATATCTTTTTCACTAATTGTTTTAAAATCATATCTTTGACAACGAGATTTGACAGTATCTGGTATTTTTTCTATTTCTGTTGTAGCTAATATAAAAATAATATGTTTTGGTGGTTCTTCTAATATTTTAAGAAGTGCATTAAATGCTTCTTTTGTTAACATATGAACTTCATCGATAATATATACTTTTTTTCTACATTTAACAGGTAAATAACCAGTACTTTCCTTTAAATCACGAATTTCATCAATACCTCTATTAGATGCAGCATCTATTTCTATTATATCTACAGCAATACCTTTAGTAATTTCCTGACAATTTTCACAATTATCACATGGTGTTGAAGTAATGCCATTTAAACAATTAGCTCCTTTTGCTATAAGTCTTGCAATTGTAGTTTTTCCAACTCCACGAGGTCCATTAAATAAATATGCATGCGATAATTTATCATTGTCTAAACTATTTTTTATTGCTCTTACTATATGTTCTTGTCCATATAATTGAGAAAAATTTTGAGGTCTATATTTTCTATATAATGTTATGTTCTCCATTTTTAATCTCCTCTATCACACCTATAACTTCAACCAAATTATTAAGCGTTTTAAAACATAATTCATTTGTTTCATCTGTTGGCATTAATAAATCAGGAATCATTATAGGATTAGCTTTTGCTGCAGCCGCAGCTCTAATACCATTATAAGAATCTTCAAGAATAATACATTCTTTTGGATCGTATTTAAAATGATTAATAACTTTAGTAAATATTTCTGGATTAGGTTTACTTTCTTTTACTTCTTCACCAGATATAATATATTCAAAATAGTCATCTAAATTCTCATTTTTAAGTAACTTTAATATTTTATGTCTAGGTGATGATGATGCAAGAGCTATTGCAATGTTTTCTTTTACTAAATAATTTAATAACTCTCTAACACCTTTTTTAACCCCTATTTTTTTTAAATCACTTAATCTCATTATTTCTTCTTCTATACATTTAAAAATAAAATGAAAATCTAAATTTGGAAAATGAGATTTATAAAATTTTACACAACTCTCATTACTTGTCCCTATAACGCTGTGCATTTGTTCTTCTGTAATATTAATATTATGTTTTTCAACAAAAATAATTGCTTGATTTATATATTCTTTTTCAGTATCAAAAATTAAACCATCCATGTCAAATATACATAATTTTATAGACATTATAACACAACCTTTAATACTTTCTTTTGATCATCTGTTAGATAATTAATTGCAAGATTCTTTTTCACTGCTTTATCAAATAAAGTAATATAACTTCCTTTATTTTCTTCTGGCTCCATAATATAGTCACCTTCTTTTAGATATTCTTGCAAAGCAGGAATTGTTTCTTTCAATCTATAAATAACACCAAACTGATTTTCTAGATATTCAAGATCAATTACAACTAAAAATTTAGATCCAATTTGTTTCATTTCTTTTACTTTATCATTATCTAATAATAAATAGAAAATATTATCTAATCCAACTGAAAAACCAACAATTGATTTTTTTTCTTTTCTTAAGTTGTAGTTAATTTCAGATATTAAAATGTTTATAAGAATGTCTTCATATTCATCTTCTTTTTTTTCGAAATCATCAAAATCAATATTAGTTAACTTATCTAAATATTCAGAAACTAATCTTTTCATACCTTTAGTATAATTTTTTGATTTATAATTATGAAAATATGCATTAGTATGCTCAGCTGCAAAATAATAAAAGAATGTTTCGTAATTTTGAATCTCACCTTCTGTATCATCAAAACCTATATATTCTAATATCGCTGCTCTAAGATCCTTGTTATATGCATCTACAGCATTTTTATATGTTTCATATTCTATGTTAAATAATCTAGCAAAATTGTGTAATTTATCATATTCTATATTTAAATCTTCCATTATTTCATATTTCCTTTCAATAGTTTTAAAAATTCTTTTGAAGTATTTATTTCTTCAACATCAGTTTTTATTCTTGGATTAATTTTTCTGTCTACAAATACATGTAGTTGTTTTATTATTTCAATATAATAAATATCTTTTCTTCCAAAAAGAATAAGTAATAGTTGTAGCATTTCAATAATGCATAAATCTATTGCCATAATTAAGTTTGAATTTTTAAATTTAAATTGCTTTAAAAATGTACTCTCAAAAGGAATCTTTACTAGATCTAACGCATATTTTGCAGTAATGCTAGTGTCTTTTTTTAAAGGACTTTCTTCTATACAATAAATACTTCCAACATCTGTTAAATTTATTATTAAGTCTAAATTTGATAATCTTTCAATATCTAAAAAATTTTTAAAATAATCACCCTTATCTAGCTTTATATTATTATTTTGTTTTATTGAAGCTATATGTATTCTTTCAGCATTATTTTCTTTTAATACTTCATAAATTGTTTTAAAATATTCATTTGTCTCTAAAATCAAAACATTAGATTTATCCACTTTAAAATTTGAATATTTTAAAAGTTCTGTAAAAGCAATTTTCTTTAAAGACTCCTTTACTAATATTTCATCATTTTTATAGAAAAAATCATATTTACTATTAGGATTTAAATTATCTTCAAAAAAAACTGCATCAAATTCATCAATATATTCTTGATATTTTTGTATAATGTTTTCTACATGATATATTTCAGAGTTTAAATTTTTTACTTCTTTAATTCTATTATGAATTATTTGATATATTTCAAAATTAGTTTTATTGCCTACGTAAGCTATTTTTTTCATAATAAACCTCTCAGTTCTTCATCTGTTAATTCACGGTATTCCCCTAGTCTTAAAGTTTCATCTAATTTTAAAGAACCCATAGATACCCTTTTAAGATAAATTACTTCATTATTTACTGCTTTAAACATACGTTTTACTTGATGGAATTTTCCTTCTGTAATTGTAATATAAACTTTCATATCATCAATCACATCTATTTTTGAAGGTTTAGTTATTATATCTTCTCCAATATCAATACCTTGCTCAATATTTTCTATTTCAGATTTTGAAATAGGTTTAAGTAATTCTACATAATATTTTTTATCTACATGTTTCTTAGGTGATAATAAATTATGCGCTAGATTACCATCATTCGTTAAAAGTAATAATCCTTCAGTATCAATATCAAGTCTTCCAACTGGAAATAATTTATATGTTTTAAAATCTGTAATTAAATCTAAAACTGTTTTCTGTTTAGTATCTTCAGTTGCACTAATAAATCCTTTTGGTTTATTTAACATGACATATCTAAATTTTGTATATGAAATTATTTTATCATCAAATTTAATAAGATCATTTATTTCATCAATTCTCATATCTGTTGTTTTTGCAACTATATCGTTAACTTTTATTCTTTTAAATTTAATTATGTCTTTTACTTCTTTACGTGTCCCTATTCCACTATTAGCTAAAAATTTATCTAGTCTCATTTATTTTCCTTTATGTAAAAGGGATGCAATAAATACATCCCCTAATTTTTAATCTCAAAAATTCCTGGCTTTGATGACTTACTTTTTTCAATTAAATATTCTATTAAAGTTTGAAATTCCTTGTTAGAATTCTTATCGTATATATCTGGTAAATTCTCAAAACTTTGATTTTCTACTATATATTTTTTTACAATATCCTTTTTTTCTCTAAATTCGCTATCTTTAGTTGATAATTTAACTCCCTTTTCATCAATTTTATCAAAGTCAACAGAAAGAATTTTTGAGTTCTTTACAATAATTCTCATTGTTAATGTATATCCATCTTTTTTATGGGAAACCTCATATTTACCATCATTATAATTTGCAAAAGATGTGATACCAAAAATTGTTAGAATTATTAATAAAAATCTTTTCATGAATATCATCCTCCTATTCTCTAATATTTTATCATATTTTTGCCATTTTTTCAAATAAAAATGCCACATTTGTGGCATTTGTATTTATTCCATTTTTAATGCTTCTATCATATCTATATTTTTAAGTTTTCTATGTACTAATAACATTGAAATTATTGAAAAGAATAATGTAAGAATAATAGCAAATATATATGGTGAAATTCCAGTAGATTCAACAAAAACTGTATTAGTTTTTTCCATTGAAACTAAAATAATTTTATGTAAACCTCTACCAAAAATTAAACCAAATATTATTCCAACAACTGTAAGTATAAATATTTCTTTATAGATATATAACGAAACTTCTTTTGCGTAAAATCCAATAACTTTTATTGTCGCTAATTCTCTTTGTCTTTCATTTACATTTATTTCGAGTAAACTATATGTAACCACAATAGAAAGCACTGCAGAAAGTAATGTTATAAAAACAACAATAAAGTTTAAACTTTCACTGATTTTATCAAAAATTTCTTTATATGTCTTGTTAAGTGAAATTGATTGTACTTCTTCATAATCTAAAACAGAATCTAAATTTTTATTTGTATCCTTTATAATAATGTTATTTATTTTGTATTCTTTATTTAAACTATTTTCATAATAATTTCTAGACATATATATATAATTTCCTTGATAATTTTCAGTAATATTTTTAACTTTTAGATTATAATTATTTCCAATATAATCTGTAACTATAATTTCATCACCTATTCCTTTATTTAATAATGTTAAAGTTCTTTTTGAAATAACAACTCCATCATCAGTAATATCATTGGTTAAATAAATAAAATTAGAAATATTAATATCATCTATTATATACATTTTTATATTATTTTCACGATCATTTACAATAAATTTAGCATCAATACTTTGTAAACTTAATGTTGTAAAATTATCTTTAAGTACCTTAGATATTGTGTCTATTTCATTTTCATTTAAATGTTGTTTTAAATTAACCTCAGCATGAAAATTTCTAATCTTATTATACTGAATTTCAGAAATTTCCGAAAATGAATTTCTAATAGCAAAACCTAAAAATATTAATGCTGTACATCCTGATACACCAAGTATATTCATTATCATTTTACCCTTATATCTAAAAATATTTCTTAAAGTAATTTTATTTGAAAACATCAATTTCTCCCATATGAACTTTATATTTTCTAATAAAATTTTTGTACCATATTTAGGAACTTTTGGTTTTAATAAATCAGAAATTTCAATATTAAAATCATTCTTTAGTGCTAAATAAACAGAAATTATAGTTGATAAAATTGATGAAATTATACTTATAATGATAATCTTAAAATCTATAATTATTTGAAGATCATTGTATGCAGAAATAGAACCCGCTCTAAATGCAGTATAAATAAATTTTGGCATAGAAAATAATCCAAAATAAATACCTAATGTTATCCCTAAAATTGTCGGAATTAATGCATAATAATAATATTTTTTAGAAATTTCCCATTTACTGTACCCTAAAAATAAATATGTACCTATAGAGTTTCTTTGTTCATCAACCATTCTTGTCATTGTAGTTGTAGAAACAAGAATAACAATTAAATAAAATATTATAGGAAAAAGCTTTGAAATTATATTAAGACTGTCAACACTTTCAATAAATGAGGAATAACTAGGATTATCAATTCTTGAATTGACAAAATATAAAACTTTTAAATTATCTAGTTTACGTTCATTTACTTCTATTTCATTTAAAGATTTATTTATTTCAAAATTTGCTTTATTTCTTTCATTTTCAAATTTTTCTTCAGCTATATTAATCTCTTTCTTATTTTTTTCTATTTTTTTCTTCCCTTGATTAATATCATTTAGATTTTTTTGATAGTCTAAATTATATTTATTTTTTTCATTTATTAATAATTGAGTTCCATCATCTAATTTATCGATACCATTTTCAACTTGAATTAATCCATCATCAATTTTGGAATTATTTTCTTCCAATTCTTTGATTTTATTTAAAATAAATTTTAAATTTTCATTTAATTCATATTTTTTATTTAATAAATTTATTTTTTCCTTCTCTAATTTAATTTCTCCTTGCTCTATTTCCATCAAAGCATTAGAAATTTGTTTTTTCCCCTCTTCAATTTTAGTATTAGAAACAAATAAATTAGGCTTTAAATTATCCACATATTCTTTATTTTTAAGGACTTCCTCTTTAGATTTATCAATATTAATCTTATTTTCATTTATTAATAAAATCCCATTTTCTATTTCTTGTAATCCATCAAGAATTTTAGTTTTATTTGTTTCTAATTCTTTTAATCCTTCTTCTATTTTAACTTTATTTTCTTTTAATTCGTAATACTTTTCAATTAATTCAGTTTTATTTTTATTTATTTTATTTTCATTAATCTGAAATTTCTCAAAAGCTCCTTCAAATTCATTTATTTTTGAATTTAATTCTTTTTCAGCATTAAAAATTTTATTTTTTGCATCTGAAATCTTATTAGCATTTTTATCAATTTCATTTTTTGCATCAATAATTTTATTTTTTCCATCATTAATTTCATTGTATTTCTCATCTAGAAAGTTACTTAATTTTGATGAAGAATTTTCATAAATTTTATTTTGAATATCTATTTTTTTATCAAATACAAATTTATCATACTCTTCTGAATATGTAGGTTCATTAATATTTAATTTTATATTTGCAAATGTATATTCTTTATTCTGGAAATATTCTAAAATCGTATATGCATTAATTTTAACAACACTATAGCCCTTAAATGCAATATTTTTAGAATTTTCAAGTCTATCTTCAACATTTTCATAATAACCAACAACATTAAAAATTTTATCATTTTCTAATTTAATATTATCATTAATTCTGTATTTATTTTTGTAAGTACTTTCAATAATTATTTCATTAATTTTATCAGGAAATTTTCCATCAATTAATTTTAATGTTGAAATTTTTTTAGGTATATTTTTAACATTAATTATATCTTTACTATTATTTATATATATTTCTTCATTGTATCCATATTCAATATCAGATATATATTCTAAATTATTTAAAATATCTAAATCTCTTTGATCTAAAGCAATATTTGAACTAACCTTAATATCTGCAACATTATACATTGAATATAAGTTATCAATAGTTTTATGCATATCTTTACTTAATACATTTAAACCAATAAAAGTTGATATACCAAGTAAATTAATAATAAAAATTGCTAAAAATCTAGTTTTAGATTTAAAAAATTCACGAATAATATCTTTATTATTCGTTTTCATAAACTATTTTCCTAATTCATGATAATAATCATTTAATCTTTGAATAACATTGAATAATCTTTTTCTAAAATGTTCTTTTGTTATTTTTTCTACTTCTTCTCTAGAAATTTTAGCTAAAGTTAAGTATTTTCCAGTATTTTGTAATTCTACCGTTTTTGCAAATGAATATTTTTTTAGCTCAATTATCTCTTTTGAAATATCATCTGCCATAAGTTTCATTGTTTCATAATCAAAATTTTGACCAGTAAGTTTAGTGTTTTCAAATAAATTTTTTAAAGTACTAAAAGAAAGCTCATAAATTGAATTTGTTAAACCTTCAATTGCATCTAATTTTGCATCTTCAATTGTAATTAATCTATCTGAAACAACTGCTAAATCATTCTCATAATCAAAAGTGTCTTTCATTATTTCTTTTGTTGCTTTACTTGTAAATAATCCACTTAAAAATTCATCAGATGAAAGTCTTGTATATGAAAAAGAATTTAAAGTTGTTAAAGCTGTAAGTATAAATATCATTTTTTTCATATTAATTTCCTCCCTTAATAATTATTGCTTTTGTATTAATAATATTTTCTATATTTTGTATATTTTCTTCTTTTTCTGGGTTATCAGATGGTGTAAAGTATATATCTTCAAGATTTAAATCTGCTTTTCTAATTGTTTCATGAGAAATTAAAACTTCATTAATCATTCCACGTCTATTTCTTGAAATTAAAATTACAGAAGAAATTTTTCTATATTCAGACATTAAATCTATAATACTATATTCCCCTTCAATTGGTATTAAAGGACTTTTTACAATTCTAATAAATAAAATGTCACATTCATGTGAAGCTTCTTCAATAGCATTTCTTAAATCAATGACTGTTTCATCATTTTTGAATATACTAATTGTTTTAGTTTTAGAATTTGGATTTTTAGTTTGTATATATTTTTCAACTTCCTCTTTACCAGCATTAATATCTGTACCAAATAAGAAATAAATTTTTGCTCTTTGATCTCCTCTATCTTTAACAATATGGTGTCTTCTACATCTTGCTTCATAATTTTCACTAGCACCCACCATTACAATTGGGTCATCTCTAAATGCTGGCTCACCATTGATAAGTCTTTGGCTGGCATAGGCTTCTTTACCACAAACCATACATATAGCTTTTAACTTTATAATAGAATCTGCGTATGTTAATAATTCAGGCATTGGATGAAATGGTTCTGCTTTAAAGTCCAAGTCTAATCCTGCTACCACAACTCTTTTACCAAGATTAACATATTTATTACAAAATTCAACTATATCTTTACCAAAAAATTGTACTTCATCTACACCTATAACTTCAACATCTGGATGTTTTGAGATTATGTCTTCCATTTCTAAAACATTACTTACCGGGTATGCTCCAATACTGTCTTGACTGTGTGAAAAAATACCATTTTCACCATATCTTTTATCAATTGCATGTTTAAATATTAAAACGTTTTGTTTTGTAAATGATTCTCTTCTCAATCTTCTTATTAACTCTTCACTTTTTCCCGAAAACATACTTCCACATATTACTTCTAATCTACCAACATTATCACTATTTTTTAAAAACATATTTATATTTTGACCAATGGTCAAACTCCTTTCTCTTTTTTAATATTATATCATAAAATATATCAATAAGTAATGTAAATTATTTTTTTATTTCATGTAATTGACTTATCACAATTTATAAGTTATAATTTTTATGAGGTGGTAGAATATGAAAAAGTTTTTTATATTTTTATCTTTACTTTCATTTGTATTATTTTCTCAAAATGAAACTGATGAAAGGTTAAATAAAATTTTAAATGAACTTATTGTTATATCTGAACATAATATTGAAATATCACATGAAGAAGAAATAGTGTTAAGAGATAAAATTATAGAATTTGCTAAAACAAATTTAGATAGGCCATATTCTTGGGGTTCAGTAGGTCCCAATAAATTTGATTGCTCTGGATTTGTTAATTATGTATTTTCAAAAAATACCTCTATAAGATTACCTCGTGTTTCAAAAGATATGGCTACATATGCACAAAAGAAAAAAGTTGAAGATCTAAGAGTTGGAGATTTATTATTTTTTAATACATCTGGTAGTGGTAATAATATTAATCACGTTGGTATTTATATTGGAAATAATGAATTTATTCATGCATCTTCTGCTCAAAAGAAAGTTACAATTTCAACAATTGCAAGTGGGTTTTATAAAAAAACATTTAAATGGGCTATTTCGCCTTTTGAATAAACTGCTATTTTTAGCAGTTTTTTTATTGTCAATTTTTTTGTATAATGATATAATCTAAAAAACTAGTAAGAAAGGTTTGGGAATAAATGGAAAACATTATGAAAATTTTTGGTGAAAATGCATTCACTGAAACTAATTTGAAAAAACGTGTACCAAAAAAAGTTTATGAAGAATTTAAAAAGGTACAAAAAGGTGAAATTGAATTAAGTAAAGAAAATGCTGATTTGATAGCAACAGCTATAAAAGATTGGGCAACTAAAAGAAATGCAACACACTTCTGTCACTGGTTTCAGCCTTTAACAGAGTTAACAGCTGAAAAACACGATTCGTTTATTGAACCAAACGGAGATAAAGATTTTCTTTATAGATTTTCTGGTTCTAATCTAATTAAAGGGGAATCTGATGCATCATCTTTTCCAAATGGTGGTTTAAGATCAACATTTGAAGCAAGAGGTTATACTGTATGGGATACAAATTCTCCTCCGTTTATAAAAGAAAATGAAGTTGGTGCCACATTATATATTCCTACATCATTTATTTCATATAATGGTGAAGCATTAGATAAAAAGTTACCTTTATTAAGATCGATGAATGCTGTTAATAAAGCAGCTACTAGATTATTAAATTTACTAGGATATACTGAAGTAAAAAATGTAATACCTACTCTAGGTGTTGAACAAGAATATTTTTTAATTAAAAAAGAACACTTTGATAAGAGAAAAGATATAATGTTTACAGGACGTACTTTATTTGGATCAAAAACCCCAAAAAATCAAGAAAGTTCTTATCATTATTATGGAAAAATAAAAGATAAAGTCATAAACTTTATGGCAAATTTAGATTATGAATTATGGAAAGTTGGTGTATCTGCAAAAACTAGACATAATGAGGTTGCACCAAATCAATTTGAGATTGCATCTATTTTTGATATTGCAAATTTAGCAGCTGATCAAAATCATATTGTAATGGAAACATTAGAAAAATTAGCATTGAAACATGGTTTTGTTGCTTTATTACATGAAAAACCGTTTTCATATGTAAATGGTTCTGGTAAACATAATAACTGGAGTTTAGCTACTGATACTGGAGTAAATTTATTTGATCCTAAATCTCCAACATTTATGATTTTCTTATCTGCAATGGTTGAAGCTGTAGATAGATATTACCCTATTTTAAGGACTGTGATTGCAAGTTGTTCTAACGACTATAGACTAGGTGGTCATGAAGCTCCACCAAGTATAATATCTGTATTTTTAGGTTCTCACTTAACAGAAAAATTTAAAGAAGCAAAATTGAATCTTGTTGATAATAAAATAGTTTATGCTGAAAAAGATAAAAAAATTAAAAAGAAAGTTACTATGATAAATATCAATCAAGATTTTGATGATAGAAATAGAACTTCTCCATTTGCATTCACTGGAAATAAATTTGAATTTAGAATGCCTGGTTCTACTTCTTCTCCAGCTAATACTTCTATGGTTATTAATGCAATAATTTCAACTGTATTAAATGAATACTCAGATAAATTAGAAACTTCAAAAAATATTGAGAAAACAATTAATACAATTATAAGTGATTCATATAAAAAACATAGTATAATAATATTTAATGGAGATGGATATAGTGCTTCATGGCATAAAGAAGCTGCTTCAAGAGGATTAAAAAATATATCAAATACTTATCAAGCATTACAATATTATTTAGATAAAGACATTGTAAATATGTTTGAGTCAAATAATATTTTAAATGAAGTAGAATGCCATTCAAGATACTTAGCATTCTTAAATAGATATGTAGATAATAGACTAACTGAATGTAATACATTAATATATATGATTGATAAATATATTTTAAATTTTGCATATAAATATATACCTACAATAATATTTGAAGAAGAACAAACAGAAGTTAAGACTTATGCAAATTACTTATTACATTATAAAAAAGAATTATCTCAATTATTAAAACAAATACATGAAATAGATTTAGAAGATAAAGCTAAACTTTTAAGTAATGAGGCTATCTTATTAGAAAGTAAAATAAGAAAAGTTATAGATTATTTAGAATCAGTAATTCCTGCAGAATATTGGACTATACCAACATATACAGAATTATTATTCACATTATAAAAAAAGGTGATTCGGGGCTGTTCCGAAATAGCTCAAAAAATAACGGAGAATTCTAGAATTTTTTAGAATTCTCCAATTTTTTTTGAAATAATACATTTTCTTATTAAAATTCATATTTTTATACAACACTAAATTGAGGGTTGTACCCTCATATCAAAAAAGTTAAATTCAAGATTATGCAATTACTTCTTTAAGTTTATATAAATTTATATTTTCTCTATTTTTTCTAATATCATTTATATATTTTCTTAAATTAAACCCTAAAGCATACATTGCAAATTCTAGCTTAGTTCTTTCTAAACCTTTTCTTCTAAATCTATCATAATCAAAGTTTTCTTTAATATCTCCAAAAGGTCTTTCTACTTGAATTGATCTATTCAATCTATACTGACCTCCTAATTCACTTAATATTATCTCTATTTATTTTCTTCATTTTGTGAAGTAAATACACTTCTAAGTAAACCTCTATATTTATATTCTCTAGTAATTATGTATTTTACTCCAACTTCATGTTTTTTTGGCTTTATATATGCAGTATATCCTTTATCTTCTAAATGTTTCAAATTTTCATAACTTTCATAACCTGCATCAGCAACAACATTTTTAAAATTATATCCATTTGATTTAATATGTTCCATAAATACAGCTTCTTTATCTGTTTTAGAATAACTATTTCTATCCCCTAATATCTCTAAGTGATTTTGATATTCTTTCTCTTTTTTCATAACCTCTTCTAATCATTTCTAAGAGATTTTACTTCTTCTTCTGAAACTATTTCAGCTAAATTTAACTCCGAACCTTTTAATGCAAGATAGTCTAAAAGGATTCTCTCTAATTTTATTTTATTATTTTTTTGAAAATATTTTATGCTCCCCTTCCAAACGAAAAAGCTTCTATCTTTGTTCCATCAATAAATACTTCATTTTCATTTATATTAATATTGATACAAATTGATAAAGTAAATCTATGATATCTTCTTTATATCTCTCAATAAAATTTTGTAATCTTCTTAATTTAGGTGCTTCTTCACCGTTAAGAAGATATATGAAGTTAATATTTTCATTGCAATTTCTTACTATCTTTCTTAATTCTAATTCAGAATAAAAAGCATATAAAAGAATTATTTTAAACATAACATCTAATGAATTTTTAGGTTTTCTACCTTTTTTGTAAGTCTTTACTTTCGATTTATTTTTAAAAACTAGTTCCTTAGCTAGCTCGTTAAGAAGACTTACAGGAAAATTTACATCAAATTCAAAAAGTTTGTAATTATTTAGGTTAAAAAGTTGATTTTATCAATGTTTACGCGTATTTTTAGCATCAAAAAAAGCCAGTTTTTTGCTGGCTTTTTTGGTTATTTAGAGCTGTTTATTTCGGAACAGCCACTTTTTATTTTGGTAAATTAAGTTTATTTTTTATTACAAACAATCTAATTATTAATACTACAAAAAATATAATTGTAGTTGTTTGAATTTCTGTAATTTTTAAATCTACTATCATAATTTTATAGAAAAATCCTGCTATTACACACAATATTGCATATATATCTTCTTTTAAAATAAATGGTGTTTCATTAGCCAAAATATCTCTTAATACTCCCCCGCCAACAGATGTGATTGTAGCCATGATAACAATACCCATAGTATTTAGATTATTATGTAAAGCTATATTTGCACCTATAGAAATAAATAATGATAAACCAACTGCATCAAATATTAATACCAATGTTCTCGCTCTTTCAACAATACTTTCATCAAATTTAGGTTTAAATAATAAATAAGGGAGATATGCAAATAAAGCAGTAGCTAATGCAATATAAATATCTTGAGGATTTACTAAAGCATTTGGTATTTTATTTAACATAACATCTCTCATTATACCACCACCAACTGACGTTATTATTGCAAGTAAGCTCACACCAAATAGATCATGATCATGTTTTATACCTTTAAATACACCTGACAATGCAAATGAAATTATACCTAATAAATTAGCTAAATAAATAAATGTATTAAATTCCATATTATTTAAATTTAGTTGAAATATTATCAACTAAAAATCTCCTTACTTTCAATTTTGCAACGGGATCTTTAAGCATTTTAAACATCACTCTTCCCATAATTAATACATCATACATACTGTTATGTAATTCATTTTCATCTAAAGGTATATTATAATAATTTGCACATTCCATTAACTTTGGCCATTTATATTTTGAAAATCCAGTTAAGTTTGGAACCTTAACAATCTCTATATTCTCTATCATAGTATCAAATTGATATTTTAAATTAAAAGGTATAAATTGTCTATCAAATCTAATATTGTGAGCTACAAAATGTTCTGCATTATCACAAAAGATATAAAAATTATCAATATCCTCTTTAAAAGTTTTTGGATATTCTATAGAAGACATTGCTCTTCTTCTCTCTATTTCTTCATCATATAAACCATTTACTTTTAAGGCATCTAGATTTGGTTGTTCACCTTCATTTCTAAAGTAAAATCTATCAAATTCATCTAATTTTATCATTTTATTACTTTCTGTATCAAAAGTAACTTTCATTGCTGAAATTGATAAAACAGAATTTAAAGGAGTAACTCCATTAGTTTCTACATCAAAAAAAATAACTTTTTTTATCATAAAGTTCACCCTTAATCATTTAGTTTAAGCACTGATAAGAATGCTTCTTGAGGTATTTCAACGTTTCCAATTGCCTTCATACGTTTTTTACCTTCTTTTTGTTTTTCTAATAATTTTTTCTTACGAGTAATATCTCCACCATAACATTTAGCTAATACATTTTTTCTTAAAGCTTTAACAGTTTCTCTTGCAATAACTTTAGTTCCTAATGCAGCTTGTAAAGGTATTTCAAATTGTTGTCTAGGAATTACTTCTTTTAATTTTTCAACTATAGATCTTCCTCTATAATATGCATTATCGCTATGGGCTATAAACGAGAATGCATCTACAGCTTGTCCACTTACTAATATATCTATCTTAACAAGGTTTGATTCTCTAAATCCTATCATCTCATACTCAAATGAAGCATAACCTTTTGTTCTTGATTTTAATTTATCATAAAAATCAATAACTATTTCAGCAAGTGGTAAATCGTACACTATCATAGATCTATTTTCATCTAAGAAACTCATGTTAACAAAAGTACCACGTTTTTCTTGGCATAATTCCATAACATTTCCTACATAATCTTTAGGTGCAATTATTGTCCCTTTAATATATGGTTCTTCAATATGTTTTCTACCTTCTGGAAATTCAGCAGGGTTATCAATCACCAGCATATTATTTGTACCTTCAACTGTAACATGATACTCAACTGAAGGTGCAGTTGATATTAAATCAATACCAAATTCTCTTCTTAATCTTTCAACAATTATTTCCATGTGTAATAATCCTAAGAAACCACAACGGAATCCAAATCCTAATGCTAATGAAGTTTCTGGTTCATATGTTAAAGAAGCATCATTAAGTTGTAATTTTTCTAAAGCTTCTCTTAAATCTTCGTAATCATCTGTTGATATTGGATAAACTCCTGCAAAAACCATACTTTGTGCAGGTCTATATCCATCTAATGCAAATTCTGTTGGATTTTTAACTGTAGTTATTGTATCTCCAACTTGTGTATCTTTAATTGACTTAATACCAGTAATTATATATCCAACTGACCCTGCATCTAATTCTTCTCTTTCTTTCATTTTAGGTGAAAATACTCCAACTTCTAAAACTTCAAATTCCTTACCTGTTGACATAATTTTAATTTTTTCACCTTTTTTTATACTACCATCTAATACTCTAATATATGTAATTACTCCTCTAAAATCATCATAATGTGAATCAAATATTAAAGCTTTTAATGGTTTAGTTGCATCACCTTGTGGCTCAGGAATATGTGCAACAATTCCTTCTAATAAATCATCAATTCCAAATCCTGTTTTTCCAGAAACTAAAACTGAATTATCTGTAGGTAACCCTATTACGTCCTCAATTTCTAACATAACTTTATCTGGGTCAGCAGATGGTAAATCTATTTTATTTATTACAGGTAATATTTCTAAATCATTCTCTAATGCTAAATAAACGTTTGCTAATGTTTGTGCTTCAATACCTTGTGCAGCATCTACAACTAATAATGCACCATCACAAGCAGCAAGTGATCTAGAAACTTCATAAATAAAGTCAACGTGTCCAGGGGTATCGATTAAGTTTAGTTCATAAACATTTCCATCTTTTGCATTATAATTTAATGTAACAGCTTGTGCCTTTATTGTAATCCCCTTTTCTCTCTCAAGATCCATACTATCTAATAATTGTTCTTTCATTTCTCTTTGACTTACAGTTCCTGTCATTTCAAGCAATCTATCTGCAATAGTTGATTTTCCATGATCTATATGTGCAATAATTGAGAAATTTCTTTTTAATCTTCTATCTGACATTTTAACCTCTCCATAAAAGTATTTTATTTTATATTTTACCATAAATACATATAAAAATAAAGTTATATTGAAATATATTTAATTTTCCTAAATTAAAATAGTAAGTGTCCAAAATATAAGTTGAAAAAAAGTGGATATATAGTACAATCATAAACGACTAAATTCATTGAAAGGAACTGTATACCCATGACTAATAATAACATAAATTTAGAAAATAATAAAAAAGCTAAATATAAACATTTGAATTATGCAGATAGAG